>CAYSOD010000227.1:0-6675 GCA_964432385.1 uncultured Rubrivivax sp. | reverse complement strand
AGCGGCACCTTCTCAGAGGGCTTGAGCACCATGCGGTTGTTGGTGGCGACCGAGGGCACCACCTTGTGCGCCACCTGGTTCATGGGATGGTTGAAGGGGGTGATGGCGGTGATCACGCCCAGCAGCGGATCACGCTGCGTGTAGACGCGGCGCTTGCGCCCGTGCGGCGTGATGTCGCAAGAAAAGATCTGCCCGTCATCGCGCAGGCACTCGTTGGCGCCGAACATCAGCACGTCGGCCACGCGCCCGGCCTCGTAGGTGCTGTCTTTCATCGACAAGCCGCACTCCGCGGTGATGAGCGCCGCGATCTGCGGCACGCGCTCGCGCACGATGGCCGCCGCCTTGTTGAGGATGTTGGCGCGGTCAAAGCGGCTCAGCCGCGCCTTGTAGGCCTGCGCGATGCGGAAGGCCTCGCGCACCTGCTCCAGGCTGGCCTTGGGCACGGTGCCCACCACCTCGTTGGTGAAGGGGTTGAAGACGTCGATGTGGCGGTCACAGGCCACTTTCTGGCCGGCGATGCGCAGTTGTTCTTGGATCATGGTGCGGTGGGGTTCAGGTGTTTGAAGAAGGCGGATGCAAGCGTGCGAGAGCGCTCACTGCGCGTGGTTGAGCGCCAGGTCGAAGGCATCAAAGTTGCGCCAGCGACTCTGCGGGTCCAGCCCCTGGATGCGGCGGTTCAGGATCAGCGGCACGCGCTGCTCGGAGATGCCGCCGTGCGAGCGCAGCGGCACTTCCAAGGCCGTTAGGTCGTGGCGAGAGGCCGCGGTGCCGATGACCACCGAGCGCTCGGACACCACCACCAGGTCGCCAATGCGGTCGGCCGGCAGTTCGAAGCGCTCGGCCGCCTGCTCGCGTGTGAGCACCACCTCGATGCCTCGCAAGCCCGACAGGCGGTGGGCCGTGGCGGCGGCATCGCAGGCCGCGGGCAAGTAGACGGTGGCGAAAGACCCGAGCGCGCCGTGGTGCACGACATAGGGGTCGGTGATGGGCAGGATGACGCGCGCTGCGGCCGCACCCAGCCAACCATCCAGCACGTCCTGCAAGTAGATGACGTCAGGCTGCGCATCCATGCGCACCTTGGCGTTCATGCCGTGGTCGGCCGTCAAGGCAATGACACAGCCCATGGCATCCAGCTCGCCCAGGTAGCGGTCCATCATGGCGTAGAAGGCGTTGGCCCCCTCGTCGCCCGGCGCATGCTTGTGCTGGATGTAGTCGGTGGTGCTCAGGTACATCACGTCCGGGCGACGGGTCTTCATGAGCTGCACGCCGGCGGCGAACACGAATTCCGACAGGCCCGCGCTGTACACATTGGGCACGCCCATGCCCACCAGGTCCAGCACGCCGGTGATGCCGTTGTCCGCCTCGGTCACGGCGTCAGCCTTCTCGGAAGAGAAGCAGATGCCCTGCATGCCCTTGCCCAGCAGCCGACGCAGTTTGTCCTTGGCCGTCACCACCGCGCAGCGCTTCCCGGCATCCGCCAGTGCCGCCAGGATGGTGGGCGCCCGCAGCCACTTCGGGTCGTTCATCATCACCTCGGTGCCCGAGGCGGTGTCAAACAGGTAGTTGCCGCAGATGCCGTGCACGCTGGGCGGCGCACCGGTGACGATGCTCAGGTTGTTGGGGTTGGTGAAGGTGGGCACCACGCAATCGGCCACCAGCCCGGTGCCCTCGGCCAGGGTGCGCTTCATCCACGGCATGTGGCCGCCAAAGGTGGCCTGGGCGAGGTAGTCGGGCTCGCAGCCGTCCACGCACACGACGACGGTAGGGCGCTGGGGCAGCCGGTAGCGGCGGCCGTTGACTTCGATCTGGGGGTCGGACACGAGAGGGCTCCGTGAGGCGGATGGGTGTTGGCTGGGCAGTAGGTCAGGCGAAAGCGCCAGGATTCGACTAGGCGCAAGGGCTGGATCAGGCTGGGTGAGTGTTTCGGCTTCGGTGGGCATGCGGGGGCTTCTGGCCCACACACCTCAGTGGCGGCCCGCCTGCTGGCTGAGCATGCGGTCCTTGCTCTCCATGACATGCTCGAACATGGCCTGGCCGGCGGCCTGCGGGTCGCCCGCCGCAATGGCCTTGACGATGGCACGGTGCTCACCGGCCGACAGCGGCAACTGCCCGCCCTCGGCCAGGTGCGCCAGGTTCATGCGGCGAAACAGGCTCAGCTCCTTGATCAGCTTGCGATAGATCGCCGTGAGCTTGCGGTTACCCGCCATCTCCACCAGCCGGTCGTGAAATTGCAGGTTGAGCAGGTGGTAGCTGCGGATGTCAGCCGCCTTCACGGCGCGCTCCATGGCATCCACCATGGCGCGCACCTCCTTGAGCTGCGCCGGGGTGATGCGCTGTGCGAGTTGACGGCCCACCAACTCGTCCATGGCCGCACGCAGGTCAAAGATCTCCACCGCCTCGTCCAGCGGCACATCGCGCACGAACACCCCGCGGTTCTTCTCGGTGCGCACCAAGCCCGCTTCTTCCAGCATGCGAAAGGCCTCGCGCAAGGGACCGCGTGAGACCCCCAGGCGCGCCGCCAGGGCCATTTCCGTCAACTTGGCCCCGGGCTGGAGCTCTCCGGAAACGATCATGCGCTCCAGCTCAGCCTGCACCAGCGTGGGCAGCGAACTGGACTGCAGCAGTGCGATGGTGGGAACGCCGACTCCGGGCAGTGCGGGCATCGCCGCCGTGGCCGCCGCCTCGGGTGCGACGCTTGCCGCGGCGTCGCCCGAGCCCCGCGCCGCTCGGGAAGCTGGCGCAGTGGCGGCACCACTCAGGGTTTTCATGCACTGCATTGGAGCGCTGGGAACGCAGATTGTCAACAATCGACAAATGACCGTTGACATCAGGCACAGGCCGATGCACGATGACGGGCCGTCCCCAGCGTGCCTGGATGGTGGGGCATCACCCCCGCGTCATGTGGGGCTGTCATCACAGCGTCATCGCGGGGGTGGCATCGTCCAGGGTTCACATCACTTCACTCCCCGAGGAGTCTTTCATGCGACTGTCCCGCCTGTGTCTAGTCACCAGCCTGCTGCTCAGCCTCGTGGCAGGCAGCGCCTTCGCCCAGAAGACGCAACTGCTGGTCTACACCGCACTGGAGACCGATCAGCTCAAGGCCTATCAGGAAGCCTTCAACAAGGTGGAGCCCAACATCGAGATCAAGTGGGTGCGGGACTCCACAGGCGTCATCACCGCCAAGCTGCTGGCCGAGAAGGGCAATCCGCAGGCCGACGTGGTGATGGGCGTAGCGGCCTCGAGCCTGGCGCTGCTGGACAAGCAGGGCATGCTGGAGCCCTACGCGCCGCTGAACCTGGACGCCATCATGTCCAAGTACCGCGACAAGAAGAACCCGCCGGCCTGGTGGGGCATGGACGTGTGGGGCGCCACCGTGTGCTTCAACACGGTGGAGGCGCAAAAGCGCAACATCCCCAAACCCGAGACCTGGAAGGACCTGACCAAGCCCGTCTACAAGGGCCAGGTCGTGATGCCCAACCCGGCTTCGTCGGGCACCGGCTTCTTCGACGTGACCGCCTGGCTCACCTTGTTCGGCGACGACAACGGCAAGGGCGGCGGCTGGAAGTACATGGACGCGCTGCACGAGAACATCGCGCAGTACACGCACTCCGGCTCCAAGCCTTGCAACATGGCTGCGGCCGGCGAGTTCGTGGTGGGCATCTCCTTCGAGTACCGCGCCAACGCCAACAAATCCCGCGGCGCCCCGATCGACCTCGTCTTCCCCAAGGAGGGCCTGGGTTGGGATCTGGAGGCTTTTGCCATCCACAAGGGCACCAAGAAGTTGGACGCAGCCAAGAAGCTCGCCAATTGGGCCTCCAGCAAGGACGCCATGATCCTGTACGGCAAGAACTTCGCCATCACCGCGCAGCCGGGCGTGGCCCCGCCCCTGGCCAACGTGCCCAAGGACTACGAGGCCCGCCTGGTGAAGATGGACTTCTCCTGGGCCGCAGAAAACCGGGAGCGCATCCTGGCCGAGTGGACCAAGCGCTACAACGCCAAGTCCGAGAAGCGCTGAGTTCTGTCAGTCAGCGCCGCGGGCCACCCCACCCGCGGCCCCACACCCTCCGTGACCGCCTTCCTCCAGCTAGAGGGTATCGAGAAACAGTTCGGGGCCTTCACGGCCCTGCGCAGCATCGACCTGGACGTGCAGGCCGGTGAGTTCGTGTGCTTTCTCGGGCCATCAGGCTGCGGCAAGACCACGCTGCTGCGCATCGTGGCGGGCCTGGAGGCGCAGAGTGCGGGCCGCATCCTGCAGGCCGGGCGCGACATCTCGACCCTGCCGCCCTCGCAGCGCGACTACGGCATCGTTTTCCAGTCCTACGCGCTCTTCCCCAACCTGAGCGTGGCCGACAACGTGGCCTACGGGCTGGTCAACCGCAAGACCCCCAAGGCCCAGGCGCGCGAGCGCGTGGCTGAGCTCCTGCAACTCGTGGGCCTGCCCGGCAGCGAGGGCAAGTTCCCATCGCAGCTCTCAGGCGGTCAGCAGCAGCGCATCGCCCTGGCCCGTGCGCTGGCCACCTCGCCCGGGTTGCTGCTGCTGG
Organism: uncultured Rubrivivax sp.; assembly: GCA_964432385.1. Lineage (GTDB taxonomy): Bacteria > Pseudomonadota > Gammaproteobacteria > Burkholderiales > Burkholderiaceae_C > Rubrivivax. The sequence continues at coordinate 2,134 of CAYSOD010000227.1, read as the reverse complement.
ATGAGCCGCTGTCGGCCCTGGACGCCATCGTGCGCGTGCACCTGCGCCAGGAGATCCGCAGCCTGCAGCGCAAACTCGGCGTCACCACCATCATGGTCACGCACGATCAGGAGGAGGCCTTGTCCGTGGCCGACCGTATCGTGGTGATGAACCACGGCGTGATCGAGCAGGTGGGTACTCCGCAGGAGGTCTACCGCGAGCCGGCCAGCCCCTTCGTCGCGGATTTCGTCGGCCGCGTGAACGTGCTCACCGGTCGCGCTGAGGCCGACGGCGTGGTGCGCGTCGGCACCACCGCCTTCCACTGCGGGCACAGCCAGCCCCCAGGCAAGGAGCTCAAGGTCTACCTGCGGCCGGAAGACGTGGTGCCGACTCAGAGCGCCGGCTGGACTTCAGGGGAATCGGACAACAGCTTCGAGGCCAGCGTCGAGAAGGTCGAGTTTCTCGGCGCCTACTGCCTGGTACGGGTGGGTGGCGCAGCCCTGGGCGAGCACCGCCTGCAGGTGGTGTTGTCGCTCAACTTCCTGGCCCAGCATGGTCTGGAGACCGGCCGTCCGCTGCGGCTGACGGTGCTGCCAGGCCGCCTGCGGATCTTCGGGGGCGCATGAGCAGGCAATCGGCCGTGCTGCCAGCCCGCAGCGCGGGCGCCAGCGTGCGGCTGCAGTCCACAGGCAGCGACCGCATCGCCCACGTGGCTCTGGCCGCCGTGGCGCTGGTGCTGCTGGCCTTTCTCGCAGCACCGCTGCTGGCCATCCTGCTGCAGGCCGTGGAAGACAGCGAGGGCCGCTTCATCGGGCTGGCGAACTTCGTCGCCTACGCGCAGACGCCGGCACTGCTGCAATCGCTGTGGAACAGCCTGTGGGTGTCGGCGCTCGTGACGGTGGTGGCCGTACCGGCAGCTTTCGTCTTCGCCTACGCCCTCACACGCAGCTGCATGCCGGCCAAGCCGCTGCTGCGCGGCATCACGCTGATTCCCTTGCTGGCGCCCACGCTGCTGTCAGCCATCTCGCTGATCTATTGGTTCGGCAACCAAGGGGTGCTCAAGGGCCTGATGCAAGCCCTGGGCATCGAGGAGATCTACGGGGCGCCGGGCATCGTGCTGGCAGAGATCTTTGCGGTGTTTCCGCACGCGCTCATGATTCTCGTGACCGCGCTGTCGACGGCTGATGCGCGGCTTTACGAGGCTGCAGATGCGATGGGCACGACTGCTGCGCGCAAGTTCTTCACCATCACGCTGCCGGGGGCGCGTTACGGGCTCATCAGCGCAAGCCTCGTGGTGTTTACTCTGGTGATCACCGACTTCGGCATTCCCAAGGTGATCGGCGGCAGCTTCAACGTGCTGGCCACGGACGTGTTCAAGCTCGTCATCGGCCAGCAGGACTTCCAGCGCGGTGCGGTGGTGGCGCTGCTGCTGCTGGCGCCGGCCGTGCTGACCTTCGCGGTGGACCATCTGGTGCAGCGCCGGCAGATGGCCATGCTGAGTGCCCGCGCGGTGCCGCTCAAGCCCCGGCGCTCGCCCCTGTTCGACGGGCTGATGCTGGCCTACTGCAGCTTGGTGGCGCTGCTGATGCTGGCGATGCTGGGCATGACGGTGTTTGCGTCCTTCGCCAGCTTCTGGCCCTACAACCTCGCGCCCAGCCTGCAGCACTACAAGATGGGGCTGTTTGACGCGGAGTTCGGCGAAGGCTTCGTCAACAGCCTGACCATGGCCGCGGGCACGGCGGTGTTCGGCTCGGTGCTGGTGTTTCTGGGCGCCTATCTGCTGGAAAAAACGCCAGGCCCGGCACCTCTGCGCGCAGGGGTGCGGCTGCTGGCCACACTGCCCATGGCCGTGCCAGGGCTGGTGCTCGGCCTGGGCTACATCTTCTTCTTCAACGCCCCCTCGAACCCGCTGAACGGGCTGTACCACACGATGACGCTGCTGACGCTGTGCACCATCGTGCACTTCTACACGACGGGCCACCTGACCGCCGTGACGGCCTTGAAGAGCCTGGACGCGGAGTTCGAGGCGGTGTCGGCCTCGCTCAAGGTGCCGTTCTGGACCACGCTGCGCCGGGTGACGCTGCCCATCTGCACACCCGCTCTGCTGGACATTGCGCGCTACTTCTTCGTCAACGCCATGACGACGATCTCGGCC
>CAYSOD010000226.1:0-6691 GCA_964432385.1 uncultured Rubrivivax sp. | reverse complement strand
GGGCGATCTGAGCGTGGGCGAGTTCACCCGCCACATGGCCTCCATCACGGCCTGGGTGGCGCCTGACCAGGGCTGCGCCTACTGCCACAACCTGAACAATCTGGCCGATGACAGCAAGTACACCAAGGTGGTGGCGCGGCGCATGATCGAGATGACGCAGCACATCAATTCGGACTGGAAGAAGCACGTGGCTGACACGGGTGTGACCTGCTACACCTGCCACCGCGGCAAGCCCGTACCTGCTGAGGTCTGGTTCGCGCCAAAAGACCGCAAGTACGCGGCCAATTCGGTGATGGGCGACCTGGCAGGGCAGAACATCGCCAACAAGGCGGCCGTCCTGAGTTCACTGCCCTATGACCCCTTCACCCCCTACCTCAAGGAGGCGCAACCGATCCGCGTGAACGGGAACGAGGCCTTGAAGCTGACGGGTGCTGGTGCCAACCGGGCTTCCACCAAGCAGGCCGAGTTCACCTACTCCTTGATGATGCACATGTCCGATTCTTTGGGCGTGAACTGCACCTTCTGCCACAACACCCGCAACTTCGCCTCCTGGACCGAAGCGCCGCCACAGCGTGTGACGGCCTGGCACGGCATCCGCATGGCGCGTGACCTCAACAACGCCTACCTGGAGCCGCTGACCGCTACCTTCCCGGCGCAGCGTCTGGGCCCCAAGGGTGACGTGGCCAAGGTCAACTGCGCAACCTGCCACCAGGGTGCGTGGAAGCCGCTGTACGGTGCAGGGATGGTCAAGTCCCATCCGGAGTTGCTGCAGGTGGTGGCCGCCGCAGCGCCCGCCGAAGCTGCCAGCGGCGCGGCCGCCGCGCCTGCGGCGGCCAGTGCACCGAAGTAAAGCGGGCCGCGAGGGCCCGCTGCCTGAAGGCCGGTTCGTCGCGTACCTTGCGTGATGGATCGGCCTGATCACGTCGCGGTTCTCGCCCTGGCCGCCTGGAAGCCCGGGGCTGTCGCCTGGGGTTTCATGCGCCTGGTGCTGGGTGACCGTCCGCTGCGCGGCACCCCCGGGCTGGTCTTCACGCGGGTGCTGGGCAGTGGACAGGAGGGCGGATTCGTCTTGCGCCCCGGCCTGGACCACCACGGCCTGTTCCTGCTGTTTGACAACGAACCGGCCGCCGACCGGTTCATGCAAAGCTCGTCAGTGCTGGCCGGCTACCGGGATCACGCACGCGAGTGCTGTGTGCTCAAGCTGCGAGCCACCAGTTGTCGTGGCACTTGGGCTGGGCGCTCCATCCAGCCGACGCGATCAGCACCTGACAGCGGCCCCGTGGCCGCGCTGACGCGTGGCTCGGTGCGCTTGAGTCGCCTGTGGCCCTTCTGGCGCCATTCGCCCGCCACGCAGGCTTCGGTCGCGGCCGCGCCGGGCTGCGAACTGGCCATGGGCCTGGGTGAGGCCCCGCTGCTGCGACAAGCCACCTTCAGCCTGTGGCGTGACCAGGCGGCCATGGACGCCTACGCGCGCTCGGGCCCGCACCTGCAAGCCATACGTGCATCGGCCCAAGGCGGTCACCTGAGCGAATCCATGTTCGTGCGCTTCGTGCCCAGTGCCATCGTCGGCACCTGGAAGGGCCGCCACTTTGATCACCTGCTGGAGCCCACACGCCCTGGCACAGGATCGCCTGTGGCGGCTGAGGCCTGTCCCGTGCGGGCCGCCCCCCTCACGCCTCTGGGCCCACCCGTGGGGGCCGCATGACACGTCCTGCCACGGCACGCGTGGTCGTCATCGGCGCCGGTGTGGGTGGGCTGGTCAGCGCGCTGCTGTTGGCCTGCCGTGGCCTGGACGTCACGCTGGTGGAGGCCGCGCCCAGCCCGGGCGGCAAGATGCGGCAGATCGTGCTGGGCGATGCACGCATCGACGCCGGACCCACGGTGTTCACCATGCGCTGGGTATTCGAGCAGATCCTGGCCGATGCCGGGTCGTCGGTGGATGAACTGCTGCGCCTGAAGCCCCTGCAGGTACTGGCCCGCCACGCTTGGCGCAGTGGCGACCAGCGCCTGGACTTGCTGGCCGATGTCCAGCATAGCGCTGACGAGATCGGCCGCTTTGCCGGGCCCGAAGAGGCGCGGCGTTACCTGGCCTTCTGCACCGAGGCGCGGGCCGTGTACGAGCAGCTCGAAGCGCCCGCCTTGCGCAGTGCGCGCCCCACCCTGGCCGGCATGATCCGCGAGCTGGGGCCCAGCGGGCTGAAGACGCTGGCGGCTCTCGGGCCCTTTGCTACGCTCTGGGCGCGCCTGGGCAAGCACTTTCACGATCCCCGGCTGCGCCAGCTCTTCGGCCGCTACGCCACCTACTGTGGGGGGTCTCCCTGGCAGGCACCGGCCACGCTGATGCTGGTGGCCCACGTGGAGCAAAGCGGCGTGTGGGCGTTGGAAGGCGGCATGCAGGCCCTGGCTCAGGCCCTCAGCGGGCTGGCGGCACAGCGAGGTGTGCTGCAGCATTACGGTACTCGCTGCGAGCGCATCGTGGTGGAGCAAGGCCGGGTGAGCGGGGTGCAGCTGCATGGCGGCGAAGTGCTCAGCGCCGATGCCGTGGTCTACAACGGCGACACCAACGCGCTCGCGCAGGGGCTGCTGGGGCAGCAGGCCGCGCCTGCCGCGCCGTCCACCCCCCGTCATGCGCGTTCGCTTTCGGCCGTGACCTGGGCGGTGCATGGCCGCACCAGCGGGTTTCCGCTCGTGCGCCATAACGTGTTTTTCGACGACGACTACGCCAGCGAGTTCGACGACATCTTTCGTGCCCGCCGCCTGCCGCAGCGCGGCACGGTCTACGTCTGCGCGCAGGACCGTGATGACCGCGCCACCCCGCCCGCCGGCCGCGAGCGGCTGTTGTGCCTGGTCAATGCGCCGGCCGATGGCGACCGCCGCCCCTTCGATGCCCCGGAGACCGACCCATGTCTGAACCGCAGCCTGGCCCTGATGCAGCACTGCGGCCTGAAGATCGAGGACTCGCCCCGCATGGTGGCCACGACGCCGGCGGACTTCGAGCGGCTGTTCCCGGCCACGGGCGGGGCGCTCTATGGCCAAGCAACGCACGGCTGGATGACGTTGTTCCGCCGCCCGGGCTCGGTGAGCGCGCTGCCGGGGCTGTTTCTGGCGGGGGGCAGCGTGCACCCGGGGCCGGGAGTGCCGATGGCGGCGTTGTCGGGCCAGTTGGCGGCCGGGGCGGTGATGGCGCACCTCGATTCGACCAGCCGGTCCCGCCGGGGGGCTATCTCTGGTGGTACTTCGACGCGCTCAGTGACGACGGCCGGCACGGTCTGACCGTCATCGCCTTCGTCGGCAGCGTTTTCTCGCCTTACTACGCCTGGGCCCGCTCGCAGGGCCAGCCCGACCCCGAGAATTTCTGCGCGCTGAACGTGGCCTTGTATGGCGAGGGCGGCAAGCGCTGGGCGATGACCGAGCGCGGGCGGCGCCACGTCAGGCGCGATGAGCGGCAGTTCGTGATCGGCCCCAGCCGCGTGCATTGGGATGGCACCGCGCTGGTGGTGGACATCGACGAGCGCTGCGCCCCGATTCCGCATCGCTTGCAGGGGCGAGTGCGCGTCACGCCACCGGCCTTGTGCCGCTTCGTGGCGCCCTTGGACGCCGCGGGGCGCCACCGCTGGGGCCCCATCGCACCCTGCGCGCGCATCGAGGTGGACCTCCAGCAGCCGGCCCTGCGCTGGCAAGGCCACGCCTACCTGGACTCCAACGAAGGCGATGAGCCCGTCGACCGCGCCTTCCGGGACTGGGACTGGTCGCGCGCGACCATGGCCAACGGTGACACCACCGTGATCTACGACGTGCGCCCGCTGCAGGGCCCGGAGCGCGTGATCGCACAGCGCTTCCAGCCTGATGGGGACCACACGCCCTTTGAGGTGCCCCCCCGCCACCGCCTGCCCACCTCGGGTTGGCGGATTGCCAGGCAGGTACGCGCCGAGCCGTCCTCGACCCCGCGGCTGATGCACACGCTGGAGGACACGCCGTTCTACGTGCGATCCCAGATCGCCTCACGCCTGCTGGGTGAAGAGGTGGTCTCCATCCACGAGACCCTGGACGTGCCGCGCGTGGTGTCCCTGCCCGTGCGCCTCATGCTCCCCTGGCGCATGCCGCGCAGGCCTTGAGGGCCCTCAGGCCTTGGCGGCCGGGCGACCGCTCAGAACGAGGTCCAGTCGTCCCCGGCGTCGTCGGCAGCGGCTGCCTTCTTGGGGGCGGCAGGCGCGGCCGCCAGCGCCGGGCGCTGCGGGGCTGCAGCGGGCGCGGTAGCTGCGGCCTTGCCGGCCGTCAAGGCCGGGCGGTTCGGGCTGGCCAGCGGCTTGCGCGGGGCCGTCGCCACGGCCCGGGGGGCGGCGGCAGCCGGTGCGCTGGCCGGCCGCTTGCGGGGGCTCACGCTGCGCAGGCTCGGGCCTGATGAGGCGTAGGCGCCCAGCTTGAACATCTCCACTTCGCTCAGCAGCGATTGCGCCTGGTCGGCCAGGGACGCGGCGGCAGCGGCACTTTCCTCCACCAGCGCGGCGTTTTGCTGCGTGGTGTGTTCCATCTGCGACACCGCCTGACCCACCTGCCCGATGCCCGAGCTCTGTTCCGTGGTGGCGGCGCTGATCTCGCCCATCAGGTCCGTCACGCGGCCGATGGCAGCCACCACCTCGCTCATGGTGGCGCCCGCGGCATCCACCTGCTGCGAACCCTGCTCCACGCGCGCCACGCTGGCCGAGATGAGCGCCTTGATCTCCCGCGCAGCACCGGCACTGCGCTGCGCCAGGCTGCGCACCTCGCTGGCCACCACGGCAAAGCCGCGCCCGGCCTCGCCTGCGCGGGCGGCCTCCACGGCCGCGTTCAGCGCCAGGATATTGGTCTGGAAGGCGATGCCATCGATGACGCCGATGATGTCGGCGATCCTGCGGCTGCTCTCGTTGATGCCGCGCATGGTGTCCACCACCTGCGCCACCACCTGCCCCCCTTGGCTGGCCACCTCGGAGGCCTGGCGGGCCAGCTGGTTGGCGGCGCGGGCGTTGTCGGCGTTGTGGCCCACGGTGCCGCCCAGTTCCTCAGCGGAGGCGGCGGTTTCCTCCAGAGCCGCGGCGGTTTCCTGGGTTCGCTGCGCCAGATCATGGTTGCCCTGGGCGATCTGCTGGCTGGCCGAGGCCACTGCCTCCGCGCCTTGCCGCACCGAGCCCACCACCCGGGCCAGCGAGGTCTGCATGTCCTGCAAGGCGCGCAGGAGCTTGGCCGCCTCGTTCTCGCCCTCGGCATGGAACTCGTGCGTGAGGTCGCCGGAGGCCACGGCACGTGCCACCTCCACCGCCTCTTTCAGTGGCCGGGTCTGCAGGCGGGTCAGCCCCACCGCCCAGCCCAGGCTCAGGAGCACCGCCACGCCACCCACGGCGAGGAAGATCACCGCTGCCATGTCGCGCTCGCCCTGGGCCCGCTGCTGCATGGCCTCAGCCCGTTTGAAGGCCCCGGCATAGGCCTTGGCGGCCTGGCTGTCCATGGCCTGCAGGCGGCGGTCGATCTCGGCATACACGGGCCCGATGACATCGTCCGGCTTGCCGGCCCGCTTGAACTCCATCAGCTTGTCCAACAAGCCTTGGATCTCGGCCATACCCTGGGTCAGGGCGTCGATGTCCGCCGGGGGCCCGAGGTAGCGTTCCTTGGCCAGCTTCAGGTCGGCCTGCACCTTGCCTTGCAGGGTCTTGATGTCGGTGGCACTTTGCTCGATTTCGGCCGCGTTGGCGCTCAACCGGACTTCAGCCGTCTCGCGCATGATGCGGGCCAGATCGGCCTGCGCACGCGCCACGGCGTTCGTCAGCGTGAAGGGGTACTGGTACTGCCGTTGAGCAATCTCCGCCAGACGACCCTGCTCGACCACCCCGAAGATCACGATGCCTGCGAGAAAGGCGATCAGGGTCCCGAAACCGATGGTCAGCTGGGTGGCGATGGGAAGTTTCTTCATGGGAGTGACCTGCAGGACAGCGGTGCAAGGCCGGAAATGGCCCAAGACGCAGCAGGCCTATTCTTTCAGACTCAAGGCTGCAGTGGAACGATGTTTTGCGGCAGTAAGATCGAGTCGTCATGTCCCCCACGCCCCTGATCTACGGAGACCACCTGGCGCGCAGCGTGCGCGGGGTGCCGGCCGCACCGCCGCGGCAGGTCTGAGTTTCTTCGGGGGCGCCTGTGCGCTGGCCCCAGGCCGCCGTGGCGGCAGCGCCCCGATCCGATCACCGCGTACTTTGCGCTCCCACTGCAGGAGGCCGACATGACCGACACCCCAATGTCTTCTTCTTCCCACGACAACCCGATGGGCCTGATGGGCTTCGAGTTTGTCGAGTTCGCATCCCCCACGCCGGGGCTCATCGAGCCGCTGTTCGAGAAGATGGGCTTCACCCTGGTGGCCCGCCACCGCAGCAAGGACGTGCTGCTTTACCGACAGGGTGGCATCAACTTCATCGTCAACCGCGAGCCGCGCAGCCTGGCGGGCTACTTTGCGGCCGAGCACGGGCCCAGCGCCTGCGCGCTGGCCTTCCGTGTGAAGGATTCCCACCGCGCCTACGCCCGTGCCCTGGATCTGGGTGCGCAACCGGTGGAGGTGCCCACCGGCCCCATGGAACTGCGCCTGCCGGCCATCAAGGGCATCGGTGGAGCGCCGCTGTACCTGATCGACCGTTTCGAAGATGGCAAGTCGATCTACGACATCGACGTT
>CAYSOD010000225.1:0-6697 GCA_964432385.1 uncultured Rubrivivax sp. | reverse complement strand
GGATCCAGTCCGGTTTCTTCAGCACTTCCGCCGGCACCACCTTGATCGGGATGCGCGAGGTCTTGGCTTGCGACTTCTGTTTGGCCGTGGCGTCGTAGGCCGGCGGGGCAAGGGATGTGGGCATGCCGGGGTTGGAGGTGGCAGCAGGTGCGGAAGGATCGGTCATGGTGGGGGCTGCGTCGGCGCTCAAGCGCTCGCGCCGACATAGCTGGTGCAAGGCCACATGGTATCGGCTTGCGCCAGACGAAGGTCCATGTCAGCGCGACAACAGGGTTTGCAGCCGCTGCGCCAGGCGCTGGGCGGCCTGTTCAGGCAGCGCCGCCACCCCGAGGCTGCGCAGGTCCACGGTGCGCAGGCCGGCATAGCCACACGGGTTGATGCGGCTGAAGGGCTCCAGGTCCATGGCCACGTTCAACGCCAGGCCGTGGTACGCGCAGTGCCTTGACACCTTGACACCCAGCGCAGCGATCTTGCCCAGCCCGATGAAAGGGTCGGCGCCCGGCACCCCTTGGGGCAAAGGCGCGTGGTCGAACGGATCGGCCAGCCGGACGTAGATGCCGGGGGCCGTGCGGATGCGGTGGCCCGTCAAACCGTAGGCGTCGAGTACCTGCAGCACCGCGGCCTCGAGACGGTACACGTACTCCTTGACGAAGATGCCCAGGCGCTTCAGGTCCACCAGCGGGTAGGCCACCACCTGCCCGGGGCCATGGTAGGTGACCTGCCCCCCGCGCTGCGTGCGCACCACAGGGATATCTCCTGGCACCAGCACATGTTCGGCGCGCCCGCCTATGCCTTGGGTGAAAACCGGGTCGTGCTCGACCATCCAGAGTTCGTCGGGCGTGTCGGCACCACGCCCTTCGGTGAAGGCCCGCATGCGCTCTTCGATGCCTGCGTACGCCTGACGGCCCAGCCAACGAACCTGCATCGCTGGCGACTACAGCACCACCTTGACCATGGGGTGCGTGGACAGGGTGCGGTAGAGCTCGTCGAGCTGCTCGCGGCTGCGAGCCGTCACGGTGATGGTCACGCCCAGGTACTTGCCGCCGCTGCTCTCACGCCGCTCCACCGTGCTGGCATCGAACCCGGGGTCGAAGCGGCACGCCACATCGACCACGGCCTCGACGAAGCCCTCGACCTTGGCGCCCATCACCTTGATAGGGAAAGCGCTGGGGTACTCGATGAGGCTCTGCTCAGGGGGGATATCGCGCATGGGCAGGGTCCTGTTGGGGGCGGCCAAGTCAACGCGGACGGGCAGTCTGTTCAGATGGACTGCTCGGCCTTGGCCTGCTGGTAGGCCTCATACAGCCGCGCGTAGACCGGGCCAGGGCGGCCCCTGAGCGCGCCGTGCCCCACGCCCTGCCCGTCGAGCTGCGTGACTGCCAGCACCTCCTTGGTCGCGGAGCTCAGCAGCACCTCGTCGGCGGTGAGCACCTCGTTTTCCGAGATGGGGCGCAGGTGATAGGGCACGCCGCTGGCCTCACACAACTCCCGCAGCAGATCGAAGCGGATCCCTTCCAGGACATGGGACGACTTGGGCACGCCCAGCAAGGCCCCTTCCCTGACGACCCACACGTTACTGGCCGCCGCCTCGGTGAGAATGCCGTCGCGGAACATGATGGTCTCCACCGCGCCAGCGTCGGCCGAGATCTGCCGCGCAAACACATTGCCCAGCAAGGACGTGCTCTTGATGTCGCCCCGCTCCCAGCGGAAGTCGCGCGCCGTGACACACGACGCCCCCTGATGGCGCTGCTCGGCAGACACCGGCTTCATGGGATTGGCCATCATGAAGACGGTGGGCTCCAGGCCCTTGGGCATCACGTGGTCGCGCGGGGCCACGCCGCGGGTGATCTGGATGTAGACCAGCTGGTCCTCGGCACCTGTCTTGTCGAACACCGCAGCCACCAGCGGGCGCACGCGTTCCAGCCACTGCGCGCGGCTGAAGGGGTTGTCGATGCGCATCTTGGTCAGGCTGCGTTCCAGCCGCGCCAGATGCGCGTCGAAGCGAAACAGCCGGCGGCCGTACACCGGCACCACCTCGTAGATACCGTCGCCGAAGATGAAGCCGCGGTCCATGACGCTGACCTTGGCTTCGTTCAGGGGGGTGTAGGCCCCGTTGAGGTAGCAGAGGGTGTCAGGCAGTGAGGCCATGGCTGAGCGTCCTTGTGGCGGTTGGATGGTCGATGCGGCGAAAGGTCACTTGATCCACAGGCGCACAGAGTCCCAGGCTCGCCCCAGTAACCCCGCAAGCTCCACAGGCTCCTGCACCACCAAGGGCAGCGTCGCCACGGGCGCGCCGGCCGCAGTGGTCACCTGGATGGTGCCGACTTTCTGGCCCGCCGCCAGCGGGGCGACGAGGGGATCGCTGCGCTGGATCACGGTCTTCATCTGGGCCCCGGTGCCTTTAGGCACGGTCACGAACACGGCCCCGCCCGGGGCGCCCAGGCGCGCTTCGGAGGACTTGCCCTTCCACACCGGCACGGTGGCCACGGGCTTGCCCGCATCGAAAAGCCGCACAGCGTCCCACGCCTGCCAGCCCCAGTTGAGCAGCTTCTGGCTTTCGCTGGCACGGGCTTCGCGGGAGTTGGTGCCCATCACCACGGACAGCAATCTGCGCTTGCCGTTGGGCAGGTCGCGCACGGCGCTGGCCACCAGGCAGTAGCCCGCAGCCTCGGTGTAGCCCGTCTTCATGCCGTCGACCGACGGGTCGCGCCCGAGCAGCATGTTGCGGTTGTCCTGCTTGATGTTGTTGTAGCTGAATTGTTTGATGGAGTAGTAGGGGTAAAAGCTGGGGTGGTCGGTGATGATCCTGCCAGCGATCACGGCCATGTCCCGGGCGGTGCTGTGGTGGCCGGCCTCGGTCAAGCCCGTCACATTGCGGAAACTGGTGTTCTTCAGGCCCCAGGCTTGGGCCTGGCGGTTCATCATAGCCACGAAGTTGTCCAGGGACCCGCCCACGGCCTCGGCCAGCGCCACCGAGGCGTCGTTGCCGCTTTGCACGATCATGCCCTTGAGCAGGTCGTCCACCGTGGGCTTCATGGTGGTGTCGATGAACATCAGCGAGCCGCCGCCCTTGCGCTCGGACCACGCGCGCATGGACACCGGCAGCGTCTGCTCCAGGCTGAGCTTGCGGGCCTTGAGGGCATCGAAGACGAGATAGGCCGTCATCAACTTGGTCAGGCTGGCGGGGTCGGCCGTGACATCGGCCTCACGCTCGGCCAGCACCTGGCTGCTGGACAGGTCCAGGAGGATGTATTGACGGGCGGCCACTTCCGGTGGCAGCGGCAACTGCGCTCGGGCGGCGCCGCACAAGAGGATGGACAGCAGGGTCGCGAAAAGGAATCTCATGGGTTCACGCCAGGGCCGACACGCCGCCGCGCAGCACAAGGCTCTTGAGCAGGGGCAGTTGGCCGTGGAAGAAGTGTCCGGTGCCCGGCACGACGGTCACCGGCACGGTGTGCGGGCGGGCCCAGTCCAGCACGCTGGACAGGCTGACGATCTCATCGACCTCGCCATGGATCACGAGGCTGTCCTGCGGCACGGGCGCGACCGGGAAGTTCTGCACGGCAGGCCCCACGAGCACCACCCAACGCGGTGCAGCTGGCCCCGCCAGCCGCTGGGCCAGCTGTGAAGCCACATAGGCGCCGAAGCTGAACCCGGCCAGCACCAAGGGCTCGCCCTCCTGGCGCAAGGCCTGGCCCACGGCCAGGGCGTCGTCAATCTCGCCCCGGCCCTCGTCCCAGCCCCCCTGCGAGGCTCCGACACCCCGGAAGTTGAAGCGCGCCGTGCGCCAACCCGCCTGAAGAAAGGCACGGGCGAGCGTCTGCACGACCTTGTTGTCCATCGTGCCGCCATGCAAGGGGTGGGGGTGACACACCAGCGCCAAGCCTCGGGGCTGCGCCAGCGCCACCGTGGGCGGGTCATCGACAGCGCACTGCAACTCGCCTGCCGGGCCGCGCAGGCTCAGGGTGCGGGTCTGGGCGTTCATCAGCGACCGACATTGGGCGGCAGCACCAGGCGTTCCACCACCTGTCCGCCCTTGAGATGGCCATCCACGATCTCGTCCAGGTCCTGCTGGTCAACGTAGGTGTACCAGACCGCCTCGGGGTAGACCACGGCCACAGGGCCACCGGCACAGCGGTCTAGGCAGCCCGCCTTGTTGACACGCACACCACCCGGCCCGTTCAGGCCCGCGTCCTTGACGCGCTTCTTGCAATGGTCGAACGCCGCCTGCGCGTCATGCTGCGCACAGCAGGCCTCGCCGTTCTTGCGCTCGTTGAGACAGAAGAAGATGTGACGCTGGTAGTAGCTCATGAACAGGGGCGTGGAGCCCGGTCACAGACCCCGGGCGACATGGATGGGAGATAACGGGCCTGATTCTAGGTTTGCCCATCGTGCGGCGGCCCTGCCGGTTCAGCGCGCGGTGGCCAGCCGAGCCATGAGCCAGACCGTGGCCGCATAGGGCCACACCCAACCCACCCATTGGGACATGCCATGGAAGCGGATGAACTGGCCCTGCTCCCACAGCTGCAGGCTGGCCGCAAAGTAAGGGTCTGCGGGCGCTGAGGCCCCGAGGGACACCGAGATGGCCAAGGCCACCAGACCCAGCGCGGCCGTCAGTGGGGGCCTGAGCCTGGAGGCCGCCAGGGTGAGCACGCCCCCTACGATCAACCCGGACTTGACGGCCGGCGTGACCCAAGCCCAGGCATGCACAGGCCCGAAATTCAGCGCCGTGGACAGCGTGGTGGTTGCCAAGGCCACCGCCAGGGCCCCCACAGGCACGAACAGGCGACGCCAGCCGGGCCTCAACACCGCGAAGGCCAACATGCAAGGCGACATCAGGCCCGCAGCCACCGCCGTGCCCTCCACCCAAGGCGACAAGGCCGGCCGCAACACGCCCCGCAGCACCACGGGCGGCGCCTGCGGCACCGCCCAGGGGGTGCCAGCCAACAGCTCTGGAATCCAGCTGCCGATCTCGTCAAACACCTGGCCCAGCCCCAGCGGCAGCGGAGACGGGAACAGCAAGGCCACCGGCCACAGTAGCAGCAGCACCAGGGCCGGGCTGGCCTGGGCCTCGAACCAGCGCGAGCGCCACAAGCGCCAGCGGTCGACCCAGCCCATCCAACGCAAGCCCAGCGCCAGCAGCACCCCGGCGCCAGCACCAGCCGTGTTCAAGGCCCAGTCGCGTGCCGACGGCACGCGCACCGGAATGAAGTGCTGCGTGCACTCCATGGCAAAGGACAGCAGGCTCGGCAGGCAAAGCGCCGCCAGCGAGCCCAGCAACACCGGCACACCAGATCGCGCCCAGCCCAAGGCGAGCAGGGCCCCGAGGGGCGCGTAGCCGATGAAGTTGGACACATCGTCGAAGCTGGTGCGCCAGACGGGCCAGCGCAGCCACATCAGCTCAGACCACGAAGCGCCCGCCGGCCAGCGCCAGCCCGAGAAGGGGTACAGGCTTGCGTACACCACCAGCAAGGCGTACACCACCGCCAGAGGAAGGGCGGTGCTGCGCTGCCGGAGCATGGGGCCTCAGAAGGGCTTGACGACGACCAACACCACAATGGCGGCGAAGGCCAGCACGGAGACTTCGTTGAAGACCCGAAACCACCGATGGCTGCGCTGGTTGACCCCTTGCTCGAAGCGGCGCAGCAGGGCGCGGCACATATGGTGATAACCGATGACGAGCACCACCAGCAACAGCTTGGCGTGCATCCAACCCTGGCCCGCGCCCAGACCCACGCCATAACCCAACCACAGCAGCAGCCCCAGTACGATGGCAGGCCACATCAGCAAGGTGGAAAAGCGCTGGAGCTTGCGAGCCATGAGCAGCAGGCGCTCGCGCTCGGCAACGCTGTCGGCAGGCACCATCGCCAGATTGACGAAGAGGCGTGGCAGGTAGAACAAACCAGCAAACCAACTGGCCACGAAGACAATATGGAAGGCCTTGACCCAGAGATAGCCACCACTCATGGGGTGATTATGCGGCGCGGGGATAAAAAAGCCCCGGCCATCAGGCCGGGGCTGGAAAGCCTCATCGCTGTCAAGGCGCTGAAGCACCTGCTCAGGGAGGAAAAGCAGGAGACGACAAACCACAAGGCCTATCATCCGAAATCAAATTTATCACAATGAGATAAAGCAGTGAACCGTACTTTTGCCGCCTATCCCGCCAACCGCCCGCGCCGTCTGCGTCGCGACGCCGCCACCCGCGCCCTGGTGCGCGAGCACCGTTTGGCACCTGAAGATCTGATCCTGCCGGTGTTCGTCCTGGACGGTCACGGGCAGACGCAGGACGTGGCCAGCATGCCCGGCGTGCAACGCCTGAGCGTAGACCGCCTGTTGCCGGTGGCGCAGGCCTGCGTGGAACTGGGCGTGCCGGTGATGGCACTGTTCCCGGTGATCGACAAGGCGCTGAAGACCCCCGACGGCCGCGAAGCCACCAACCCCGACGGCCTGGTGCCGCGGGCAGTGCGCGAGTTGAAGTCACGCTTCCCGACGCTTGCGCTGCTGACCGACGTGGCGCTGGACCCGTTCACCAGCCACGGCCAGGACGGCTTGCTGGACGACACCGGCTACATCCTGAACGACGCCACCGTGGAGGTGCTCACCCAATTCAATAGGATTTCCCTGACCGATTGGCCCACCTAAACTGTGCTAGAATAATTTATACACCAGGATTGAAACAGAAAGTTTTGAAAATGAG
>CAYSOD010000224.1:0-6707 GCA_964432385.1 uncultured Rubrivivax sp. | reverse complement strand
GCGGGGCGGGTGAGACGTCATCGTGGGTGGGTGCTGGTTTTCACGGATTGTCGGTCTTCGGGCGGACTGAAACCATGCCGAAAGCCTCTTGATGGCGTGACGATGAGGAAACCCCCATGCCGCGATCCCTTGTACTGAAGCACCACCGCGCCCGCAGTGCGGGCTGAGCGGCTCGCGGCATCACCGGTCATGCGGCTGCACGATACCTGGCTGGGCGCGCTGTTGATTGCGCTGGCGGCGGCGTTCTTCGCCTACACCTTCACCTTCCCCGCCATGCCTGGGCAGAAGTACGGCCCGGCCCTGTTTCCGCGCCTGATCGCGCTGGGTGTCATGGCCTGCGGTTTGGTGATCGCTGTGCGCGGCTGGCGTTCGGGCGAGCCCTGGTTGAGTTTCAGCCCGGCCTTGCGTCAGCTTCAAGGGTGGCTTGGCCTGCTTGCCATGCCGCTGGCCGTGGTCTTCTACCTGGCCGTGGCCGAGAAGCTGGGCTTCCTGCCCACCGCCGCCATCGTGGTGGGGGCGCTGTGCTTCTGGATGGGGGTGCGCTGGTGGGCGGCGCTGCTCACGGGTGTGCTGGCGGCGGCGATCGTCCAGTGGTTCTTTGGCACCCTGATGCGCGTGCCACTGCCACGCGGCTGGTTCATGCAACTTGTGGCCGGCGGCTGAAGGGTCTGGCATGAGCGCGCTTGCGGCCGCGGCCGGCCTGGTCTTCGACCCCTACGTCATCACGGTGGTGATCGCTTCGGCCGTGTTCGGCCTGTTCGTGGGCGCCATCCCGGGCCTGACAGCCACCATGGCCACGGCCCTGCTGGTGCCCATCACCTTCTTCATGCCGCCCGTGCCCGCCCTGGGCGCCATCGTCACGGCCAGCGCCATGGCCATCTTTGCGGGTGACATCCCGGGCGCCATGTTGCGCATGCCGGGCACGCCGGCTTCGGCGGCCTACACCGACGAGAGCTATGCCATGGCCCGCAAGGGCCAGCTCGAGCTGAACCTGGGCGTGAACCTCGTCTTCTCGGTGGCGGGTGGTCTGGTGGGCGTGATCTTTCTTATCGGCGCGGCGCCGATGCTGGCCGAGGCGGCCCTGAATTTCTCGTCCTTCGAGTACTTCTGGCTGGCCTGCCTGGGCTTGAGCTGCGCCACACTCATCACCGCCAGTGGGCGCACCCGGGCCGTGCTGTCCATGCTCATCGGTTTGGGCATTGGCTGCGTGGGCATCGATCCCGTGGCGGGCTACCCGCGTTTCACCTTCGGCAACGTGGACCTGATGTCGGGCATCAGTTTCATCCCCACCATGATCGGCGCCTTTGCCGTCAGCGAACTGCTGCGCGGCGCAATGTCCAACGAAGGCGCCGGGGCGATGGTGCAGGAGAAGGTCGGTGCGCTGTTCCGCGGCATGGGTGAGGTGACGCGCCGCTATTGGCGCAACTTCCTGCGCGGCTCGGTGGTCGGCACGGCCATCGGGGCGTTGCCTGGCGCTGGAGCCGATATCGCGGCGTGGGTGTCCTATGCCATGGCCCGGCGCTTCTCGAAGGAGCCCGAGAAATTCGGCACCGGCCACGTCGAGGGTGTGGTGGAGTCGACCTCGTCCAACAACTCGGCCCTGGCCGGCGCCTGGATCCCAGCCCTGGTGTTCGGCATTCCCGGCGACTCCATCACCGCCATCGTGATCGGCGTGCTCTACATGAAGGGCATGAACCCCGGGCCCACGGTCTTCCTGCAGAACCCGCAATTCATCTACGCGGTGTTCATGATCTTCATCCTCGCCAACCTGCTGATGCTGCCGCTGGGCTGGGCGGCGATCAAGGGTGCGGGCAAGCTGCTGCGCGCCCCGCGCAACATCCTGCTGCCGGTGATCCTGCTGTTCTGTATCGTGGGCTCGTTCGCCATCACCAACAGCCCCTACGGCATCCTCGTGATGCTGATCTTCGGCATCGTGGGCTGGCTGATGGAGGAGAACGGCATCCCGGTGGCGCCGCTGGTGCTGGGCATCGTGTTGGGCGAGTTGCTGGAGCAGAGCTTCCTGACCTCGATGATGAAGGCCGACGGCGACCCCACGGTGTTCTTCACGCGCCCCATCGCCGGGGCCTTGGGCGTGCTCACGCTGCTGGTGTGGGCCGTCATCGGCTGGCGGGCGCTGTCCTCGCCGCGGCCCGCCCGCGCGTGATCTGAGGCCCGGCGCTCGCGCCCGCCCTTCCAGGAGACCCTCCTGTGGCCCTGCATCACAGCGCACAAGCGATGCTCGACACGCTGTCGCGGGTGCCCGTGATGCCCATCATCCTGATCCACGACGCTGACGCCGCGGTGGGCGTGGCCCGGGCGTTGGTGGACGGCGGAGTGACCGTGTTCGAGGTGCTGTTGCGCACGCCCGCGGCACTGGAGGCTGTGGAGTCCATGCGCCGCCACGTGCCCGAGGCCACCGTGGGGGCGGGCACCTTGATGTGCGCGGCCGACGTCCAGCGCGCGCTAGATGCCGGGGCGCAGTTCGGCGTCACGCCGGGTCTGGTGCCCGAGCTGGCGCAGGCGGCCGTGCGCTTGCAACTCCCGTTGCTGCCCGGGGTGTGGACGGCCAGCGAGGTGATGCAGGCCATGGATTGGGGCTTCGAGGCCCTCAAGCTGTTTCCGGCCCACGGGCTGCAGGGGGCCGATCACATCGAGCACCTGCAGGGCGTGTTTCCGCGGGCGCGTTTCTGCCCCACGGGCGGCATCAAACCGGAGCACATCCCGCGTTATCTGGCGCTCAAGAGCTGCCCGACAGTCGGCGGCAGCTGGGTGACGCCGCAGCCGCTGATCGCTGCGCGCGACTACGCGGGCATCACCGCGCTGGCCCGTCAGGCGGCGGGGTTCGCGGCCGAGCGGCCGGCATGAGCGGCGCGCGGCGCGAGGGCGGCCCACGGGCCGTGGCCGTCGGCGCGATCTGTGTCACGCGCATCTACCAGGTCCCGCAGGTCCCCCCGTTGCCCGCCAAGGTGCTGGCCAGCCGGCTGGTGGAGGTGGTGGACGGCATGGCGCTGTCGGCGGCCTGTGCGTTCGCCAAGCTGGGTGGCCGCGCCGCCATCTGGGCGCGCTGCGGCGACGACGGCCCTGGTCAGTCGGCGAAGGTCGCTCTGGAGGCCGAGGGCCTGGACGTCACAGGCTTGCGCGCGGTACCGGGCGCCGCCTCGTCCCAGGCCACGGTGATCGTCGATGCGCGCGGTGAACGTCTGGTGGTGCCCTTTCACGACCCGGCGGTGGAAGCCGGCGCACAGTGGCTGCCGCTGCAGGCGCTGCAGGGCGCCGACATGCTGCTGTGCGACGTGCGCTGGCCCGAAGGGGCCGAGGCGGCGATGCGTGGCGCTCGGGCAGCGGGCGTGCCCTGCATGCTTGACGGCGAGGTGGCAGCGCCAGGCGTGCTTGAGCGCCTGGTACCGCTGGCCTCCCACGCGGTCTTCTCCGACGCGGGGCTCATGGCCTACACCGGCCTGGACGACGTGGAGGTGGCGCTGATCGAGGTGGCGCGCGTCCACCCCGGCCATGTCGGGGCCACCTGCGGTGCCGGCGGTTATGCCTGGGTCCAGGACGGCGCGGTGCACCGCGTGCCCGCCCCTGCCGTGGCCGTTGTGGACACGCTGGCCGCTGGCGATGTCTTCCACGGCGCCTTGGCCTTGGCCCTGACCGAGGGCCGCGCCATGGCGGATGCCGCGCGCTTCGCCTGCCACGCCGCTTCGCTCAAATGCACCCGCTTTGGCGGCCGCCTGGGCTGCCCCACCCGCGATGAAGTGGCAGCCTCGATGGCGGGCGAGCTCACGGCCTGAAGCACGCCGGCACAACACAGTTCAGCACGCTCTGCAGGCCTCGAAAGCACCGTTGACGCTGCGGCGAGCCCGGTGGTACAAAAAGTGTGGAATTCAACCTGGGCGCAAGCCACAACCGAGAGGAGAGACGGACCATGACGAGAATGACCGACCGCCGCACCGTGCTGGGGGGTTTGGCCGCCGCCGGAATGGGCACGCTGCTGCCAGCCACGGCGCGGGCCCAAGGCGCCTGGCCCAACCGCCCCGTGACCGTCGTGTGCCCCTGGGGTGCTGGTGGCGGCACCGATGCCACGGCGCGCATCGTGGCAGCCATCCTGGAGAAGAACCTGGGCCAGCCCTTCAACGTGGTCAACCGCACCGGAGGTTCGGGCGTGGTGGGCCATGCGGCCATCGCCACCGCGCCGCCTGACGGCTACACGATCGGGATGATCACGGTGGAGATCACGATGATGCACCACCAGGGGCTCACGGACCTGAATCCCACCAGCTACACCCCGCTGGCGTTGATGAACGTCGACCCGCCAGGCGTGCAGGTCAATGCCAACTCGCCCCACAAGACGATCAAGGCCCTGGCCGATGCCATCAAGGCGGCACCCGCAGGGCGTTTCAAGGCCTCAGGCACGGGTCAGGGTGGTATCTGGCACCTGGCGTTGATCGGCTGGCTGCAGGCCATGGGCCTGCCGCCCAATCACGTGCAGTGGGTGCCGTCCAACGGCGCCGCGCCGGCGATGCAGGACCTGGCTGCCGGTGGTATCGACATCGTCACCTGCTCGGTGCCCGAGGCCAAGGCGATGCTCGACGCCGGCCGGGCCTTGAGCCTGGCCGTCATGGCGCCGCAGCGCAACCCCGCCTTCAAGGACGTGCCCACGCTGAACGAGACGCTGGGCATCAACTATTCCGTGGGGGCTTGGCGCGGCATCGCCGGCCCCAAGGGCTTGCCCGATGCCGTGGCCACCCGTCTGACCGCCGAGCTCAAGCGGGCCTACGACTCCGCGGAGTTCCAGGACTTCATGCGTAACCGCGGTTTCGGCACCACCTGGGCCGACCCGGCCGGCTTCACGCGATTCATGGCCGATGGTGACCGCGCCATGGGCTCGGCGATGACTGCGGCCGGGCTGGCCAAGAAGGCCTGAGCTCCCGTCTCCGCGGCGCCACCCGGGTGCCCGAACGTCGGGGTCTTTCGCGGACCGGGCGTGGGGGCACCCGCGTGAGGGCGCGCCCAGCACCTGCGTCTGACCTGCTTTTCTGTGCCGGGGGCGTGCGCTACGGCGCTGGGCGCCTGCCTGTGCATCACCCTCATGGACATTGACACGATGATGAGTGCCGACTGCGACATCGGCCTGATCGGCTTGGCCGTGATGGGCCAGAACTTGGTGCTCAACATCGAGAGCCGCGGCTTTCGGGTGGGCGTCTACAACCGCACGGCCAGCGTTACCCAGGCCTTTGTGGCCCAGCACCCGGGCAAAGCCTTGGTGCCCGCGCAGACGCTGCAGGCTTTCGTGGACCGGCTGGCGTCGCCCCGCAAGGTGCTGATCATGGTGCAGGCCGGCGCCCCGGTGGATGCCGTGATCGAGCAACTGATTCCCCTGCTGGCGCCGGGCGACATCGTTGTGGATTGCGGCAACAGCCTGTACACCGACACGGAGCGGCGCGACGCCTGGCTCACGCCCCTGGGCCTGCGGTTCGTGGGCGCCGGTGTGTCCGGTGGCGAGGAGGGCGCGCGCAAGGGCCCGAGCATCATGCCGGGCGGGCCCGCCTCGACCTGGCAGGCGTTGAAGCCCGTCTTCGAGGCGATTGCCGCACGGGCCGAGGGCGAGCCCTGCGTGGCCCACATCGGGCCTGGTGGGGCAGGGCACTTTGTGAAGATGGTGCATAACGGCATCGAGTACGGCGACATGCAGCTCATCTGCGAGGCCTGGCACCTGATGCGCGCGGCCGGGCTGCCGGTGGCGGAGACGGCCCGCGTTTTCGACCGTTGGAACCAAGGGAACTTGCAGAGCTACCTGATCGAGATCACCGCCCGCGCGCTGGAGCAGACCGACCCCGATACCGGCGCGCCGGTGGTGGACGTGATCCTGGACAAGGCCGGGCAGAAGGGCACGGGCCGCTGGACGCTGATCAACGCCGCCGAGAACGCCGTTCCCGTAGGCACCATCCACGCCGCGGTGGATGCCCGCATCCTGTCGTCGATGAAGGCTTTGCGCGTGCAGGCCAGCAGCTTGCTCGCAGGGCCTCCGGGCGGGCTGTCTCTGGCGGTCGAGGGCTCAACCGCGCAGCAGGCCCTGGTCGACAAGATCCACGACGCGCTCTACGCGTCCAAGATCATCAGTTATGCGCAGGGCCTGGACCTCATGCGCACCATGAGCCAGAAGAAGGACTGGGGCCTGGACTTGGGCACCATCGCTGCGCTCTGGCGCGGGGGCTGCATCATCCGCGCCCGCTTCCTGAACCACATCACCGAAGCCTACCGGGCTGACCCAGCCCTGCCGCACCTGGCGCTGGCGCCGTTCTTCCGTGACGTCCTCAACCGCACCCAGGCCGCCTGGCGCGAGGTGGTGGGGCTGGCTGTGACTTCAGGGGTGCCAGTGCCAGCGTTCGCGGCGTCACTGGCGTACTACGACAGCCTGCGCAGCGCGCGCCTGCCGGCCAATCTGTTGCAGGCCCAACGCGACTTCTTCGGCGCCCACACCTACGAGCGTGTGGACCGGCCCGAAGGCCGGTTCTTCCACACGCAGTGGCCGGAGGTGATCGGTTAGCCTGCTTACAGCAGGTGCTTCACGCCGTCCTGCTCGCCCGTCAACTCAGCCAGCGTCTTGTCGATGCAGCCCTGGCTGAACTCGTCGATGGGCAGACCCTTGACGATTTCGTACTTCCCCCCCGAGCAGGTGACCGGGTAGCCGAACATCCCGTCCTGCG
>CAYSOD010000223.1:0-6723 GCA_964432385.1 uncultured Rubrivivax sp. | reverse complement strand
GGAGGAGGCCGGGCTTGCCCGGCCGGGGGACATGAGCGGAGCACAGTACCCCTGTCGCCCCTTCACGCGATAACGTGGCCCCAAATCGGCTGAGATCCTCTTAGGAATTCCACCCATGAATCTCGACACCCTCTACCCCCCCACCGCCCCCCTGGACACCCCCGAGCACAACGAGTTCCGCGCCACCGTGCGGCGCTTCGTCGAAGAGGAGGTGACGCCCCACCACGCCCAGTGGGAGCGCGACGGCCAAGTGCCGCGTGAACTGTGGAGGCGTGCGGGTGAACTCGGCCTGCTGTGCCTGACCGTGCCCGAGGAATACGGCGGTGCGGGTGTGGACTTCAGCTACAGCGCCATCGTGGTGGAAGAACTCTCCCGCGCCGGCGCCACCGGGCCCATCTTCTACCTGCACTCCGACATCGTCGCGCCCTACCTCGTGCACTACGGCACCGAGGCGCAGAAGCGCCAGTGGCTGCCCGGCATGGCGCGCGGCGAGATCATCGGTGCCATCGGCATGACCGAGCCGGGCGCGGGCAGCGATGTTGCGGGGATGCGCACGCGGGCCGAACGCGAGGACGGGCCTGACGGTCCCGGCTACCGCATCAACGGCCAGAAGATCTTCATCTCCAACGGCCAGTTGTGCGACCTGCTGGTGCTGGCCGCCAAGACCGACACCACACGCGGCGCCAAAGGCGTGAGTCTGCTGCTGGTGGACACGCATCGGCCGGGCTTCGGCCGCGGGCGGCGGCTGGAGAAGATGGGCATGCACGCCCAGGACACCTCCGAGCTCTTCTTCGAAGACCTGCGCGTGCCGGCTGACGCCCTGCTCGGGGAAGAAGGCCGCGGCTTCGTGCAGTTGATGGAGCAGCTGCCGCAGGAGCGACTGCTCGTGGCGATTGCCGCCGTGGGCGCGATGGAGTCCGCGGTCATCTGGACGCGTGACCACCTCATGCAACGCCAGGCCTTCGGCGCGCCGCTGTCGGACAAGCAGACCGTGCGCCACCGCCTGGCGCAGGCCCACGCCGACACCCGGGTGGCCCGCGCCTTCCTGGACGACTGCCTCAAGCGCCACCTGGCCGGTGGACTGGACAGCGCCACGGCGTCGATTGCCAAGTTCTGGTGTTCGGAAATGCAGTTCCGGGTGCTGGACGAATGCGTGCAACTCTTTGGCGGCTACGGCTACATGCGCGAGTACCCGATTGCCCGCGCCTGGGCCGATGCGCGGGCGAACAGCATCGAGGGCGGCACCACCGAGATCATGAAGGAGCTGGTGGCGCGGGAGTTGTTCGGGCGCTGAGGCGCTGATGCATTGACAGCCACCCTGACGGTTACCGGGAGACCCATCCGTCAGATACTGCGCACACCTCATTTGTCCGCGAGCCCGCCATGGCCCTTTTCTCCCAGGATGCGCTCAACCCCGGCGTGCGCAGGCGCGAGGTGCTGGGCTGGGCGGCCTACGACTTCGCCAATTCGGGCTACACGACCGTGGTGCTCACGGCGGTGTTCAGCGCCTACTTCGTAGGCGGCGTGGCGGGGGGCGCCGACTGGGCCACCTTGGCCTGGACGCTGACGCTGGCAGCCTCCAGCCTGGTGGTGATGCTCACCATGCCGGCCCTGGGCGCCTACGCAGACCTGCGGGCGGCCAAGAAGCGATTGCTTGCGCTGTCCACGGTGGGTTGCGTGCTGGCCACCGCTGCGCTGGCCGGCGCAGGCCCTGGCGATGTGGCCTGGGCGGTGGTGTTCGTCATCGTGTCCAACGTCTGCTTCTCCTACGGCGAGTCGCTCATCGCCGCCTTCCTTCCTGAACTGGCGCGGCCCGACAGCCTGGGCCGCGTGTCCGGTTGGGGCTGGAGCTTCGGCTACTTCGGCGGGATGTTGGCGCTGGGGCTGAGCCTGGGGTACGTGCTGTGGGCTCAAGCCCAGGGCCTGGGTGCATCGCACTTCGTGCCCGTGACCATGGTGCTCACAGCCGCCGTCTTTGCCGTCGCCTCGCTCGTGACCTTTGCGCTGCTGCGCGAGCGGGCACAACCCCAGGCCCGCCAAGACCCGGGCGCAGGCCCTGCTGGCGCTGATGCACCACCCGCAGGTGGCGTGGCCGCATCGCTTGCACAACTGGCATACACCTGGCGCCAGGCACGGCGCTTTCAGGACTTCACCGCGCTGCTGGCCTGCGCCGTCGCCTACCAGGCCGGCATCTCGGTGGTCATCGCGCTGGCGGCCATCTATGCCGAGCAGGCGCTGGGCTTCAAGCAGACCGACACCATGATCCTGATCTTCCTCGTCAACATCGCCGCGGCCGCGGGCGCCTTCGCCTGGGGGTACGTGCAGGACCGCATCGGCCACAAGCGAGCCATCGGCCTCACCCTGGCAGGGTGGATCCTGATGACGGCGCTGGCCGGGCTGGCCACCAGCGCCGCCCTGTTCTGGGTGGCCGCGGTGATCGCCGGGCTGTGCATGGGCAGCAGCCAGTCTGCGGGCCGAGCGCTGGCCGGAGCCCTGGCGCCCGAGCGCCAGCGTGCAGAGTTCTACGGACTGTGGACCTTCGCCATCCGGCTGTCGGCCATCATCGGCCCGGTCACCTACGGTTTGATCACGCTGGTGAGCGACGGCAACCACCGCCTGGCCATCTTCGGCACGGGGCTGTTCTTCGTTCTGGGGCTGGTGTTGCTGCGCCAGGTGAACGTGGCGCGGGGGATGGCTGCGGCGGGGGCCTGATGATCTGCGGAAGGCTCGCCACCGCCTTCCGAAGCTTCAAGTGCAAGGGCATCCAAGCCCTCTTTGAGGGCGAGCGACTCAAGCGCTGGGTGAATATCGAGCGTCCGGCCCTTCGCAAGCTCGAGTTGACGTTACGAACGTAAAAACGTACGCTTAGGGTTCTTCAGGAGCCCTCCGATGACCGTACTCACCGCGTCTGCAGCCAGAGCAAATCTCTACCGTCTGATCGATCAGGCCACGGAGTCCCACGAGCCCGTGCTCATCGCAGGAAAGAAGTCGTCCGCTGTCTTGGTCTCTGCCGAGGACTGGGCAGCGATCCAGGAGACGATGCATCTTCTCTCGGTGCCCGGCATGCGTGAGTCGATCCGCAAGGCCATGGCTGAGCCGCTCTCGAAGAGCGCACGCGAGTTGAAATGGTGAAGTGGGAGCTGGCCTTCTCGAAGCAGGCGCTCAAGGATGCGAAGAAGGTCAAGGCTGCCGGACTGAAGCCAAGAGTCGAGGAGCTTCTGGCGCTCCTGGAGAAGGATCCGTTTCAGAATCCGCCAAGCTTCGAGAAGCTCGTCGGTGATCTCGCCGGCGCGTACTCGCGCCGCATCAACATTCAACATCGGCTCGTGTACGAGGTCTTCACCGAGGAGGGTGTGGTGCGCGTGCTGCGGATGTGGACCCACTACGCGTGAGGGCCAACCTGTTGCCTGAGCCGGCCGCCGGTTCAGGCAAACCCTGGTTGCGCTCCACCAAGCAGTCCTCACAATCGCCTGACCAGGCGCCTGCCTGGGCCTGCTGTCCCCCCACCTTGAGGAGAACTTCCGTGACATTGACCCCGCGCCCTCTCCTTGCTGCCCTGTTGTCCGTCGTCGCCCTGTGGGCCAGCCCCACCACTGCGCTGGCCCAACAGGACTACCCCAACAAGCCGGTCAAGTGGATCGTGCCCTATCCGCCCGCGGGCACCACGGACGTGCTGGCCCGCATCGTGGCGCAGTGGCTCACCGAGAAGATGGGCCAACCCTTCGTCGTGGAGAACCGGCCCGGCGCCGGCAACAACATCGGCACCGAGGCGGTGATCAAGTCCCCGCCCGACGGCTACACCATGCTGCTGGTCAACCCGGCCAACGGCATCAACGCCACGCTGTACAAGAACCTGAGTTTCAACTTCATCCGCGACATCGCACCCGTGGCGGGCATCGTGCGCACGCCCAACGTGATGGAGGTCACCAACTCGCTGCCGGTCAAGACCGTCAAGGAGTTCATCGATTACTGCAAGGCCAACCCCGGCAAGATCAACATGGCCTCCTCGGGCAGCGGCACCTCGGTGCACCTGTCGGGTGAGCTGTTCAAGTTCATGACCGGCTGCGACATGGTGCACGTGCCCTACAAGGGCGCCGGCCCGGCGCTGGTGGACCTGATCGGCGGGCAGGTGCACGTGCTGTTCGACAACCTGCCCTCGTCCATCGGGCACATCCGCAGCGGCAAGCTGCGCGCCCTGGGCGTCACCTCCGAGGGGCGCGAGCCTTCGCTGCCCGGCGTGCCCACCGTGGGCGAGACCGTGCCGGGCTATGAGGCCACGGCCTGGTTCGGCATCGGCATGCCCAAGGGCACGCCGCGCGAGATCATCCAGAAGGTCAATGCGGAAGTGAACCGTGCGCTGGCCGATCCCAAGATGCGCGAGCGGCTGGCCGAGCTGGGCGGCAAGCCCATCGCCGGCACGCCCGAGGACTTCGGCCGTGTGATTGCAGCAGAAACGCTCAAGTGGGAGAAGGTGGTGACGGCCTCAGGGGCCAAGCCGGACTGAGGATCCCGCGCCCGCCCGCCCGCAGATGCGGGCTGGGTGGCCGCAGCGGGCTGAGCGATCCGGCCGGCCTCAGCGCCGCGGCTCGATGGGGTATTGCGGGTCGCTGTAGCCGGGCGTGGAGGGGTGGCCCGGGCGCACCAGCGCATCCACCAGGGCTTCGTCTTCCGAAGTGATCTCGCAGGCCAGCGCACCGAAATAGTCGGTCCACTGCGCCAAGGTGCGCGGGCCGGCGATCACGGCGCTCACGGCACGGTGCGCCAGCACCCACGCGCTGGCGAAATGCGACAGTGCCACGCCCTTGCCAGCGCAATGCGCTTTGAGCCGCTCAGCGATCAGCAGCGACTCCTCGCGGAACTCCGACTCCAGCATGCGCTTGTCGCCGCGGCCAGCGCGCGTACCCTCACCGGGCTGGGCGCCTGGGGTGTACTTGCCGGCAAGCACCCCGCGCGCGATCGGGCTGTAGGGCACCACGCCAATGCCGTGGTGGGCGCACACGGGCAGCACCTCCACCTCGGGCTGGCGGTTCAGCAGGTTGTAGTAGGGCTGGCACACCACCGGGCCAGGCATGTTCAGGGCCTTGGCCATGTGCACCACCTCGGCGATGCGCCAACCGCGAAAGTTGGACACGCCCCAGGCGCGGATCTTGCCCGCGCGCAGCAGCGCCTCCAGGGCACGCAGCGGCTCCTCCAGGTCCATGCCGTTGTAGTCACGGTGCAGGTAATAGATGTCCAGGTGGTCGGTGCCCAGGCGCCGCAAGCTGTCTTCGCAGGCGCGCTCGACCCAGCGCCGCGAGTAGTGCGACTGGTTCGGCTCGGCGCTCATGCGGTTGCCCAGCTTGCTGGCCAACACCCAGTCGCGCCGCGAGCCATCCTTGAACAACTCACCCAGCAGGCTCTCGCAGCGCCCCACCGAGTAGACATCGGCCGTGTCGATGAAGTTCACGCCGTGCTCGCGGGCGTGGGCCAGGATGTTGCGAGCCTCGGCCAGGTCGGTCTGGTCGGCAAACATCATGGTGCCCAGGCACAAGGCCGAGACTTTAAGGGGGCTCTTGCCCAGCGAGCGGTATTGCATGGCAGGCACGGGGTGCATGGGGGGTCCTTTGTCGTCTGTTCAAGCGCGTGAAGGCCTCATCGAGCCGGCACCGTTCAACTTGCGCGGTTCGCCCTCTTCCTTCGTGCCAAAGTGCTTTGACAAGCTCAAGGCAAACGCAGTGTCAAGAACAGGGATGTCGGATCAACGGCATGAGCGGCCGAGGGCCTGGGAACACCCAATTCAAACACCTTTGCTCCACCTGTCCTTGCTGCTGGCACATCTGCCCCTGGGCTGGATGGGCCGGCGCTCGTGACCTTCAGCGGTAGCGTCTGAGCTCCAGCTTGGCGATCTGCTCGCGGTGCACCTCGTCGGGTCCGTCGGCCAGCCTCAGCACGCGGCTCATGGCCCAGGCGCTGGCCAATCCGAAGTCGTTGCTCGTGCCACCTCCGCCATGGGCCTGGATAGCCCAGTCGATGACGGTGCAGGCCATCTGCGGCACCGCCACCTTGATCATCGCGATCTCGGTGCGCGCCACCTTGTTTCCCACGGTGTCCATGCGCCACGCCGCCTGCAGCGTCAGCAGTCGGGCCTGCTCGATCATGATGCGGGACTGGGCGATGCGCTCATGCGTCACCCCCTGGTCAGCCACCGGCTTGCCAAAGGCCACGCGCGACAGAGTGCGCCGGCACATCCGCTCCAGGGCTCGTTCGGCCGAACCGATCAGCCGCATGCAGTGGTGGATGCGCCCCGGGCCCAGCCGCCCCTGCGCGATCTCGAAGCCACGGCCCTCGCCCAGCAGCATGTGCGAGGCGGGCACTCGCACGTTCTCGAAGATCACCTCGGAGGCACGGTCGGGCACGCCATAGAAGCCGAACACCGGCAGGGGCCTGACCACCCGCACCCCGGGGGTGTCCATCGGCACCAGGATCATGGACTGCTGACGGTGCCGGTCCGGGTTGCCGGGATCGGACTTGCCCATGAAGATGGCGATGCGGCAGCGGGGGTGGGTGGCATTGGTCGTGTACCACTTGTGGCCGTTGATCACGTAATGGTCACCGTCGCGCAGGATCGAGCTCTCGATGTTGGTGGCGTCGCTCGAGGCGACCTGCGGCTCGGTCATGGCGAACCAGGAACGGATCTCGCCTGCCAGCAACGGCTCGAGCCACTGCGCCTGCTGCTCGGGCGTG
>CAYSOD010000222.1:0-6748 GCA_964432385.1 uncultured Rubrivivax sp. | reverse complement strand
TGCCTTCCTGGATCAGGTCGCCCTGCGGCAGCCCGTAGCCCAGGTACTGGCGCGACACCGACACCACCAAGCGCAGGTGCGACAGCACCAACTGCCCGGCGGCCTGCACGTCGCCCTGGTCGCGCAGACGGCGCGCCAATGTGCCCTCCTCCTGGGCCGACAGCATCGGCAGCCGGTTCACGGCGCTGATGTAGGCATCCAGGTTGCCGAGTGACGGCACCAGCGACCACGGGTCGCGGACAGCAAGGGCGTTGACAGTGGCAGTGCTCATAAGCCTTTCAGTGTTTACCCTGAGATTCGGGATGAGGAAATATTAGCACTCTCAACAAGAGAGTGCTGATTGATCCAGCACAAAGGATCATTGAAATCATGGTGTAAGTCGCGGGCTGTTGGCGGCGGTCGACCACTGTTGACGCGACGTTGAGCAGGGCGCCGCCCGGCACTACAGTGCGCAGGCGATGATGACAACGCCTTGCAGTCGTTCCCGGGCCCAGCCGGCCCTCTGGCCCACCCACCGTACCGGCCGCCCGCCCGGACGGGGTGGCTTCTTGCGCCGGCAGGTGCGCCGAGGTCTGGGCGCCCGCCTGGCTGCACGCCTTTCCACAGCGTTGCGCAGTGCCTGCTTCCTTACCCTCTTTGCAGGCCCGGCGGCGGCCGGCGAGCACGTGCTGTTGGACGCCGGCCCGGACGCCACGCCAAAACCTGTCTTCATGTCCACCGCCGTGGAGCGGCAGCGCGACGGCGTCACGATCGTGCTGCGCGACCACGATCCGCTGGCCGACACCGTGCTCATCGCCGCCTGGCCTGCCTTCGGCTTCACGGTGTGTGACCGCCAGCCGCTGCGCCTGTACAACGCCGCGGCGGAGGTGCTGGAAGTGCCGGCGGCCGACGGGCACATGGCCTGCCTGGGGCGCATACCCACGCGCTGGGTGCGCGAGACCGTGGTGGCCCGCATCCCGATGTTCAATGCCCGCGCCCGCTCGGCCCAGCTCGACACCTCGGGCCTGCAGCTCGAGCGGCTGCGCCAGATCAGGCCCTGACCCGATCCGGGCGTTCGGTGCAGGCGCGCGCGCATGGACCTGTCCCAGCCGGTGATCGCCGCCATCGAAGGTGTGAAGGGGGCGGACCGGTTGGCCGGCGGTGCCGGCCGTCATGGTGAGTCGGCGTGAAGGCTGCCTCGCTGCTGCGCGGTCGCCGTGCGCTGACTCGCGTGGCCGGCCTGGCTGGGCTGCTCCTGCTGCTGGTGGCGCTGCTGCTCCTGGGGCCGCTGTCGGTGATCGCCTCCGGCACGGTGGATCTCAGCACGCCCTGGTACGCCACCCGGCAGGACCGAACCGGCCAGGCGCCAGACCCTGCGCTCGAACGCCAGGCCGTCGTCCAGGTCTACGGCGCGCGTGCCGTGCGCTGGCGCGGCGCCTTTGCCATCCACCCCTGGATCGCGGTCAAGCCCGAAGGCGCCACTTCGTACACCACCTACCAGGTGATCGGCTGGCGCGCGATGCGCGGCGGACGGGCGCTGGTGACCACTGAAGGCGGCGACCCGGACCGGTACTGGTACGGCGCTGCCCCGCAACTGCTGGTTGAGCACCGTGGGCCGCACGCCCAGGCGCTGATCGAGGGTATCGAGGCAGCCGTGCAGCGCTACCCCTGGCCCGACCGCTACCGCGCCTGGCCGGGGCCCAACAGCAACACCTTCATGGCCTGGGTGGCGCGCGAGGTGCCGCAGCTTGGTCTGGACCTGCCACCCACGGCCATCGGCAAGGACTGGCTCGGGCCCGCCACCTTTCTCGCGCCAGCCCCCAGCGGCACGGGCTGGCAGCTGTCACTGTGGGGCCTGACCGGCCTCACGATCGCCCGGGAAGAGGGGCTGGAGCTGCAGTTGCTGGGCCTGGGCATTGGCGTGGACGTGAACGACGCCAGGCTGCGTTTGCCGGGTTGGGGCCGTTGGGCTGCGGGGCCGCCCTGAGTCAGCAGGGTGGGGCGGTGAAGACCGCACCGGCATCGTTCAACCGGGGGGCCTCCCATAATCGATTCGCATGAAGACCGCGTCCTCCCACTTGCTGCGCACTTTCGTCACGGGCGCATTGGCCGCCCTGCCGCTGGCGGCCACGGTGTTTGTGTTCTGGTGGGCGGTGAGTCTGCTGTGGCGCTGGTTG
The DNA here is from genome assembly GCA_964432385.1 of uncultured Rubrivivax sp. Taxonomy (GTDB): domain Bacteria; phylum Pseudomonadota; class Gammaproteobacteria; order Burkholderiales; family Burkholderiaceae_C; genus Rubrivivax. The sequence continues at coordinate 4,592 of CAYSOD010000222.1, read as the reverse complement.
GGGCCGGACAGTTCGGTGGGTTCGGTGCTCAGCGGGATTGGCCTGGGCGTCAGCGGCTCAGAGTTTGTGGGCTATCTGATGGGCCTGGGCATCGTGGCGCTGGCCATTCTGTTGCTGGGCGTGCTCATCGAACGCGCCATCGGCCGCAGCATGGCACGCCTGGTGGACCGGCTGCTGCGCCGCATTCCGCTGGTGCGCACCGTCTGGGACTTGGCGCAGCGCATGGTGGGCCTGCTGCAGCAGAACCCGACCGGGAGCGCAGAGGGTGGTGCCCGCTCGCTCGCGCCCGTGTGGTGCCACTTTGGCGGCCCAGGCGGGGCGGCGGCCCTGGCGCTGTTGTCCAGCCCCGAACCCGTCGAGGTGGGAGGACGGCCGTGCCTGGCCGTGCTGGTGCCCACCGCGCCCGTGCCCATTGGCGGCGGTCTGTTGTTCGTGCCCCAGGAGTGGGTGAGCCCGGCGGAGGTAGGCGCCGAGGCCCTGACCAGCATCTACGTCTCCATGGGCGTGACGGCGGCCCAGCACCTGCCGCGTTGGCCCGCTGTGGCGGCCCCCGCGACAGCCGCCGGCCCGGCATCGTCTGGGACTTGACTCACTCAGGCGCCTGTCGCCCGTCCTGCTGCAAGCAAAGACGCAGACGAGCAGTGTCAGGTTCGTCGTGCGCCGGGTCCACCTCGAAGCCCAGGTGGCCGGCCAGCTCCAGCATGCGTTCGTTTTCCTTCAGCACGTCGCCCACCATGCGGCGCGTGCCACGCGAGCGGAAGTGGGCGATGAGCTTGCGCATCAGCAACTCGCCCAGGCCACCACCCTTCAGGTCAGAACGCACGACGATGGCGAACTCGGCCTGCTCGTTGTCGGGGTCGGCCACGGCGCGTGCCACGCCCAGGGTCTCTTCTGAACCGTCCGGGCCCGGCGCGGCCGCGATGAAGGCCATCTCGCGCTCGTAGTCGATCTGCGTGAGCCGCGCCATCTCGGTGTGGCCGATCTGGCGCCGGCTGTAGAAGAAGCGCATGCGCATGTCCACCGGGTCCAGGCGCTCGACAAAGGCGGCGTGCTGGGGCTCGTCCTCTGGGCGGATGGGGCGCAGCACCAGCGCTCGGCCTTGCCAGTCCACGGCCTCGACCAGCTCTTGCGGGTAGGGACGGATCGCAAAGTGCTCGGCGCCGCCCGGGCGTGACGCGCTCACGCGCACGCGGGCGTCCAGCGCCACGGCGCCCTGCGCGTCGCACAGCAGCGGGTTGATGTCGATCTCGGCGATGCGGGGCTCGGTGGCCAGCAGCTGAGACACCGCCAGCAGCGTGTCCACCACGGCGTCGATGTGGGCCGCGGGCACGTCACGCCAGCCGTGCAGCAAGCGGGCCACGCGGGTGCGCTCGATCAGGCCGCGGGCCAGGGCGGCGTTGAGTGGCGGCAGGGCCACGGCCCGGTCGGCCACCACTTCCACGGCGGTGCCGCCCTGGCCAAAGAGGATCACCGGCCCGAATTGCGGGTCCACGCTGGCGCCGACGATCAGCTCCAGTGCACGCGGCCTGCGCACCATGGGCTGCACCGTGAAGCCGTCCACACGGGCGTCCGGGCGCCGTTGCGCCACCCGGCCCAGGATGGCCTGTGCCGCGGCGGCGACGTCCTGCGCGTTCTCCAGGTTCAGGGCCACGCCGCCCACGTCACTCTTGTGCGAGATCTGCGAAGAAAGCACCTTGAGTACCACGGGAAAGCCGAGCGCGCAGGCCGCCTGCGCGGCAGCCGCAGGCGTGGGCTCCACCACGGTGGTGGCCACCACGGGCACGCCGGCGGCCGCCAGCAAGGCTTTGGCCTCGGGCTCGGTGAGCAGCTCGCGGCCTTCACGCAGGGCGTGGTCGATGAGCTCGCTGACGGTGTTGGATGTGGGGCGCTGGCCTGCCGTTGGGCCCGGGGGCTGCGCCAGCGCCGCCGCCGGGAGTTGCTCGACACCCCCTTGGCGCAGGGGTGGTGTCTGCATCAGCTCCAACTGGTTGCGCCGGTAGGCGGCCAGCATGGCAAAGGCCCGCACCGCCGACTCCGGCGTGTCATGGCAAGCGATGCCGGCGGCCTCGAAGAGGTGGCGGGCTTCCTCCACCGCCCGGGCCCCCAGCCAGCACGCCTGCAGGCGCCCAGGTGCGGAGCGAAGCAGCGGCCCGAGTTCGGCCACCAGGGCGCGGGCGATGTCGGCGCTAGGCACGATGGCCGTGGGGGCATGCATGAACAGCACCGTGCCGGTGGCCGGGTCCTGCAGCAGGGTACGCAAGGTGTGCACGTAGCGTTCCACGGGCGCGTCGCCAATGATGTCCACCGGGTTGGCGCGCGACCAGTTGGGCGGCAGGCCGGGCTCCAGCGCTGCGCGCATCGCTTCGGTCAGCGGCGCCAGCGACACGCCCTCGCGCGCGCAGGCGTCGGCAGCCAGCACGCCCGCGCCGCCGCCGTTGGTCACCAGCATCAGCGACGAACTCGCCGTGTCCCGGGCCAGCGCGTCGCTGACGACCTGGCCCTTGAAGTGCGCCAGCGTCTCGGCGGCATCGAAGAGGTCTTGCAGCGTGTCCACGCGCAGCATGCCCGCGCGGCGGATCGCGGCATCAAAGACGATGTCGGACGCTGCCAGCGCCCCCGTGTGCGAGGCCGCGGCCGCCTGGCCCTGGGCCGAACGCCCGGCCTTGACGATGAGCACCGGCTTGTTGCGCGCTGCCGCGCGTGCGGCCGACATGAACTTGCGCGCGCCCTCCACCGACTCGGCATACAGCAGGATGGCGCGCGTGTGCGGGCAGCCGGACAGCCAGTCCAGCAGGTCGCCGAAGTCCACGTCGGCATGCTCGCCCAGCGAGACGAAGTGCGAGAAGCCGATGCCGCGCGCGGCGGCCCAGTCCAGCAAGGCCGTGACCAGAGCGCCGGACTGCGAGACGAAGGCCAGGTGCCCGGGCTGGGCGTCCAGGTGGGCGAAGCTGGCGTTCAGGCCCGCGTGTGGCGACAGCAGGCCCAGGCAGTTGGGCCCGAGGATGCGCAGCAGATGACGGCCCGCGGCCGCCAGCATCGCGGCTTGGGTGGTGGCGTCCAGACCTGCGGTCAGCACGATGGCGGCGCGCGTGCCGCGTGCGCCCAGGGCTTCGATCAGCCCTGGCACGCTGGCCGGTGGCGTGCAGATCACGGCCAGGTCGGGGGCTTGCGGCAGGGCGGCCACGTCGGGGTAGCAGGGGTCATCTCCCAGCCTGTCGCGCTTGGGGTTGACCGGCCAGCGCGGGCCGGTGAAGGGCCCCTGGTGCACGTTGCGCCAGACGGTGGCGCCCACGCTGCCAGGGCGGTCGGAGGCGCCGAACACCGCCACGCTGCGGGGGGCAAAGAGCTGGTCGAGATGGCGAACGGTCATGCGGGCGGCCGGCGTGGTTGACGACGGTGGTGCGGGCTGGAGATCGCGAGTGTGCCGCCCCAGGGCTTCATGAAGATGACGGCGCTGCTTGCGCCTGGGCAATGCAGTGCGGCGGCTGCCCGCTACGGTGTGGTGTCGGCCTCGCTCCAGGTTCTGCGCAGGCCCTGTGCTCTCATGCCCCACCTTCCCCGCAACCACCTCACCCAGCGCGCCTACGCCATGGTGCTGGCCGGCGGCCGTGGCAGCCGGCTGCACCACCTCACGCAGGGGCGCGCCAAACCGGCGGTGCCTTTTGCGGGGCAGCTCAAGATCATCGACTTCACCCTGAGCAACTGCGTCAACGCAGGCATCCGCCGCATCGGCGTGCTCACGCAGTACAAGGCGCAGAGCCTGATCCGGCACATCGAGCGCGGTTGGGGCTTTCTGTCGCACTCGTTGGGCGAGTTCATCGACCTGGCGCCTGCCCAGCAGCGACACGGTGAGGGCTGGTACGACGGCACGGCCGACGCGGTGTGGCAGAACCAGGGCCTGATCCGCGAGGCGCACCCGGACCACGTGCTGGTGCTGGGCGGCGACCACGTCTACAAGATGGACTACTCGGTGATGCTGCAAGAGCATGTGGACCGGGGGGCGGAGTTGACCGTGGCCTGCATCGAGGTGCCGTTGTCGGAGGCCTGCGGCCTGGGCGTGATGGCCGTGGACGACGACGAACGCATCGTGGACTTCGAAGAGAAGCCCACCTGCCCGACGCCGCTGCCGTCGCGCCCGGGCCTCGCACTGGCCAGCATGGGCGTCTACGTGTTCAACGCCGACCTGCTGTTCGCCGAGCTGGCTTGCGATGCGGCCGATGCCTGCTCCAGCCACGACTTCGGGCACGACCTTATCCCGCGGCTGATCCAGCGCCGGCGGGTCTTTGCGCACCGCTTTGCCCGCAGCTGCATCAACTCGGTCGATGGGCGGCCCTACTGGCGCGACGTAGGCACGGTGGACGCCTACTGGGAGGCCAACATGGACCTCACCCGCGTGCTGCCGGAGCTGAACCTCTACGACGACAGCTGGCCCATCCTGAGCCAGATCCCGCAGCTGCCGCCAGCCAAGTTCGTGTTCGACGAGGAGGGCGGGCGGCGCGGCTTTGCCGTGGACTCTCTGGTGGCCAGCGGCTGCATCGTCAGCGGGGCCGCGGTACGGCGCTCGGTGCTGTTTTGCAAGGCGCGCGTGGACG
>CAYSOD010000221.1:0-6760 GCA_964432385.1 uncultured Rubrivivax sp. | reverse complement strand
GGGCCTGCGCCACCAGCAGGCGGTCGAAGGGGTCCTGGTGGTGCCTGTCCAGCGCTTCTACGGCTGCTGCGTGAACGGGTTCAACCGCCAGCAGCCGGTAGCCCGAAGCGGTGAAGTAGTCCAAGGCCTCCTGGCCTGACATGGGCATGTCGCCGCGCCCCAGGCTGTGCTTGATGGCGATCTCCCAAACGCTGGCGGCACTGACCCAGACAGTGTTGGACGGATCCGTGATGAGGCCTCGCGCCGCTTTGGGCAGATGTGGGCTGTCGGCGATCGCCCACAGAGCAACGTGGGTGTCGAGCAGCAGGTTCAAGACGGCTTGCCGGGTTTACCGCCACTGAACAAGGCGGCCACTTCGGCGTTGTGCTCGTCGATGGACGCGGGCATGGTGAATCTTCCCTTGGCCACACCAATGCGGCGCTCTGCTGGGACGTTTTCCAGCGGCACCAGACGCGCTGCCGGGCGGCCGTTGCGCGCAATGATGATCTCCCGTTCGCGGCCTTCTTCGATGGCCTGCACAAGCCGCGACAGGGAGGACTTGGCTTCCAGCATGTTCACAGCTTGCATGGGCCTCTCCGCAGTTACCCAGAGTTTAGCTTGGTCTAGCTAACCATGGCGAGCCCCTCTCTATGTGGCCGCCCGCTCCAGATCTTCTCTGATGCTCCGCCCGGCCCAGGCGAACAGCGCCACGGCAGGCAGGTTCAGGGCCAGCACGCAGACCATGGCCCAGCGCACCGAGTCGGGGCCGTACTGGGCCGCGAAGGCGTCACTGAGCACACCGGCCAGCGTGGGGCCCACGCCCACGCCGATGAGGTTCAGCAGCACGATCAACGTGGACATGGACACGCCGCGCATGCGCACCTGCACCAGGCTCTGGCTCAGCGCGTAGGTGGGGCCGTTCAGACCAGCCACGCAGGCTGCGAACAGCCCCAGCGCCACGGCCACGCCGGCCACCGAAGGCAACAGGCATACGCCAGCGCCGAAGAGGGCGATCAGTGCCGCGGCCAGCGCCATCAGGCGCGGCTGCCAGCGCATGTCCTGCGCGCCCAAGCGGTCGGCGATTGAGCCGGCCAGCAGCGTGCCCACGGCCCCCACGCCACCCATGCATAGCGCCGTCATCACGCCCACGGCGGGCAGCGAGAGCTGGTGCGTTCTGATGAGCAGTGAACCGATCCAGCTCATCATGGCCGATGAGGTGGCCGTGACCAGCACGCTGGCCGCGATGATCAGCACCAGCGAGCGCTGGCCGGCCATGAACGAAAGAGATTGCATCAGCGGCGGCGCCTTCTCCGGCGCCTGCCCCGCCGGTTCGGTGGCGCCGCGCTGCGGCTCCTTGATCGTGAACCACAGCAGCACGGCCAGCACCAACCCCGGCACCGCGGCCACGTAGAACCCGGCCCGCCAGCCGTACTCGCTGGCGATCAGCCCGCCTCCCAGGAACCCCAGCAACATGCCCAGGGGCACCCCGGCGAAGAACACGGCCACGGCCCCGGCGCGCTTTTCGCGTTGCACCATGTCGGCGATCATGGATACCGAGCACGGCTGACCACCTGCGTCCATAGCGCCGATGCCCACCCGCGTGGCCACCAGGGCCGCGTAGCTGCTGGCCGAGCCCGCCAGCGCGACAAAGGCGCTCCACAGCGCCACCACACCCGCCAACAGATTGCGCCGGTTCAATCGGTCGGCCAGCCAGCCCAACGGAATGCCCGCGACCGCGAAGGCCACCGCATAGCTCAGGCCGGCCACCAGCCCGAGCTGCGAGTCGCTGAGCCCGAACTCCTGCTTGATGGGCTCGACGACGATGACCATCATGGCCCGGTCGAAGAACTGGACGGTGGCGATCAGGGTCAGCAGGATCAGGGGCCAGCGGTGCTTCATGGGTGGGTCCTCAGTCTGTTCGTCGGGTGTGGGCTGCGGTGATGACTTGGCTACCGACGCCGAGAAGCGCACCGACCCCACGGTTGCCCGTATCCCGGCTTCGGGCCTCAACAGGCGTCATGACGACTTTAGGCAGGGGGTAGGGCGGAGCATCGTCCGGCCGGACGATGGCCCTGGGCGGAGCGGCTCGAACAATGCTCCAGTGAAAGCCTGTCATGTCCCCTGAGACGCGCCCTGTCGGCGCATTCGTTCCTGGCGCCCGCAGAACCCTGTGGCTGCTGTCACTGCTGTCAGCGCTGGCCTTCATGGATCGGCAGATCCTGGCGGTGCTGACTGAGCCCGTCAAGGCTGAGTTTGCGTTATCCGATCTGCATGTGGGCTTGGTGACCGGGCTCGGTTTCTCCGTCTGCTTCGGGCTGATCGCCCTGCCGCTGGGCCGTTACGCCGACGGCCATGAGCGGCGAGGCCTGGTGGCCTGGTGCCGAGGCATCGGCGGCGCCCTGGCCGCCCTGGGCGCACTGGCGCCTGGAGCCGGCTGGCTGATGGCCACGCGCGCCGGTGCCGCCGTCAGTGATGCCGGGGGCGGGCCGGCTTCCATGTCCATGATCGCCGACCTGTACCCGCCGGAGCGGCGCTCGGGTGCCATGGCCGTGTTCACCATGGGCTCCAGCGTCGGCTCGCTACTGGCGCTGCTGGGTGGCGCCTGGCTGATGCAGCACTTCGGCTGGCGCGCGACGCTGCTGGCTGTGGGTCTGCCTGCGTTGGCGTTGGCCTTGGTATTGCGCTGGGTGGTGAAAGAGCCGATGCGTGTCGCACACGGGGCTGGGGTTGGGCTGCCCGCTCTTCCAAACGGATCATCCTCTTCGACTGGCGCCTTGACGGGGCCCCGGGTGGCTTCCGCATCAGAACCCGCTGCGCCGCTCGGGGCCGTGGCCGAGGTGTGGTCGAACACGGTCGCGCGGCGTCTCTTGATCGCTGGCGCCTTTGCCCTGATTGCCGGCTACTCCTTCGGCACCTGGAACTTCGCCTACCTGATGCGTTTGCACGGCTTCAGCCCCATGGGGGCGGGCTGGGTCTCGGGCGCTGCGGCGCTGGGTTCGGTGGTGGGCGGTCTGTTTGCCGGGCGCCTCACCGATCGACTGGTGCGGCGCGACCGCCGCTGGCAGCTGGGCGTGCCGCTGCTGGGGTTGTCCTTGGCGTTGCCCGCAGGGTGGCTCTATCTCGCCTTGCCGCCAGGGCACCCGGGCTGGGTGGCGGCCCTGGTGGCGAGCTTTGCGTTCCTCATCGCCTTCTGGGTGGCACCCACCTATGCGGCGCTCAGCATGGTGGTGCCGCCCCAACGGCGCGCCACGGCCAATGCCTTGATGATGCTGGCCGGTGCCCTGCTGGGCGGCGGCCTCGGGCCGGTGCTGACTGGTGGTCTGAGCGACTTGCTGACGCCTTGGGCGCATGGAGACGCCCTGCGCTGGGCCTTGGCTGGGGTGATCGGGCTGCTGGGCGGCGCCTTGTGGTTCATGGCCCGCGCGATGCGGGCCTATGCGGGCCTTGCCCCACCCGCAGCCCCCGCCCCACCTGCTTCTGGAGGACCCCCATGAACTGGAAGATGATCTACCTGGCCCGGCGCAACCCCGGGCTGAAGCCCGAGGAGTTTCCGCAGGCCTGGCGCGAGCACTCGGCGCTGGGAGCCCAGTGCACCAACGTGCGCGCCAAAGTGCTCTCCGTGGCGCAGTGCTCCCGGGTGCTGGATGCTCCGGCCTTGCCGGGGGCTAACCTCGACTACGACGGGGTGAACCTGCTGGGCATCCGTGACCGCGCGGTGTCTGACGATATCTGGAGCGATGCCGAGACCCTGGCCATCATGCGCCCGGACGAGCCGCGCGTCTTCGACCGCTACGTGCGTGACTTCACGCTGCTGTGCAGCGAGCAGGTGCTGCGCGACGAGCCGCGCACCAACAGCCTGCTGGTGGGCTTTGTGCAGCGTGTTCAGGGTGTGTCCGACAGCGCCTGGCAGGCCGCTCAGGCGGCTGCTCCGGGCTTGACTGGGGCCGGCCGCTGTGTGTGGAACACGGTGGAGGCCACGCCGCCGCCAGGCTACCCCTACAACGCCATCGTCGAGTGGTGGTATCCCACCGATGAGGCCTTGCGCGCGGCGCTCACTGCGGCCGGCGTGGCGGCCAGCCTGCCCGCAGCGCTGAGCGCTGGCATCGCGACCTCGGCCAGCGTCTTCATGCACCTGCGCGTGACGCACCGACGCGGGTGACGCAAATGAAAAGCCCGCCATCAGGCGGGCTCTGTCGGTCCCCGGCCCGCGACTTCACCGCGGGCTGCCTTCAACGCAGCTTCATGCCGCCAGCTTGGGCTCGGTGTAGGGCTTGACACCGCGCGGCACGTAGACGCCTTCGCACTGGTCCAGGATCTCCTGCGTCTTGGCGCGCGGGTTGTAGAACTGGCGGTACCAGATGCGCGCCTTCATGAAGGCGCCGTCGCTGGGGATGAACAGCGGGTTCACGCAGGCGGCCTTGAAGTTCCAGACCTCGATGTCCTGCGCAAAGGCGGTGAGCGCCATTTCCTGGTAGTGACCCGCAGCGACCTGATCCGCCTTGGTGGCCACGGCGCTTTGCGAGGGCGACTTCACGATCAGCGAATGCCAGACCTTGACGGTACCGTCGTCGATAGGGGTGTGGGTGATCAGCATCACGGCCTCGTACAGGCCGGTGAGGTCAGAGATGAGCACGCCGGGCCCGTGGTAGGTGGTCAGGGTGTGCAGGCTGGCGCTCACGCCATCCGCCGACACCAGCGTGCGGTGGCCGCCGCACTGACGCTGCGTGGCCGTGTGCCCGACGAACTCATTCTCGAAGCGCTCTACGGTCGAGCCATGGATGGGGCTCAGGTGGCCGTAGTCGCAGATGTTGTCCACCAGCTCCTGCGGATGCTGGTTGAGGGTGCCCAGGTGGTCCCACTTGGGTCGGATCCAGGCCGGGTCATCCCACTGCGGCAGGCTGGGGTGGTCCCACTGGGGCTCGCCGCCTTCAGGGTCGTGCCAGACAAAGATGGCGCCCAGGCTCTCCACCACCTGCCAGCTCTTGACCTGCGCGGCCGCCGGGATGGGGCCCTGGTGATAAGGGATGTCGTCGCACTTGCCGTCCGGGCCGAAGCGCCAGGCGTGGTACGGGCAGCGGATGCCGTCACCCTCGATGTTGGTGCCGGCACCGTCCTGGATGACGTAGCTGGTGCGGTTGGGCGCCGCCAGGTGCGTCTTCATGTGCGGGCAGTAGGCGTCCAGCAGCACCACCTTGCCGCTGTTGCGGCCCCGGTACAGCGCGAAGTCCTGGCCGAAGAAGCGCACGGCCAGCGGGCGGTGCTGGTCCAGCTCAGAGGCCTCTGCGATCATGAACCACCCGCGGGGGTAGGTGAATTCGCCGAGTCGATAGTCCTGTGTCTTTGCCATGCGAGAGCTCTCCAGAAACCTTCAGGTTGCGAAGGATTCTTCGGCCTGGCCCACCGAGGTGCATACCCTGTTTGGACGATGGAGCGCTGCACACGGGCCGCAACCATCGCGGTCGTCGCTGGCGGTGGCGCTAGAACGCTCGTTTCCTTGATCCAGATCAGATGCCGGCTCCCGAGGACTTTCCACATGACCCGTACCTTCAACCTGGCCGACATCTTTGAAGTGGTGGCCCAGGCCGTGCATGAGCGCACCGCTTTCGTCTGCGGAGCGCAGCGCCTGAGCTTTGCCCAACTTGACGAGCGCGCCACCCGTCTGGCCAGCGCCCTGCGCGCCCAGGGCGTGCAGCGTGGTCACCATGTGGGCATTCAACTGCACAACTCCGCCGCCTACCTGGAAACCTTCTTTGCCTGCTGCAAGCTGGGTGCAGCCCCGGTGAACGTGAATTACCGGTACGTGGCCGACGAACTGGCCTACTTGTTTCGCACCCTGGAGTTGCGGGCGCTGGTGCATGGCGAGGCGTTCGAGGCGGAGGTGACCAAGGCGCTGCCCCAGGTGCCGTCGTTGGCCCTGCGGGTGCCCGTGGGACCCAGCGCGACGAGAACCAACGCCGCGGACACCGGCGTTCGATGCATGTCCTTTGACACCCTCATGGCCAGCGGCAGTCCGCAACTCGAAGATCCGGACCGCAGCGGTGATGACATCTTCATGCTCTGCACGGGTGGCACGACCGGACTGCCCAAAGGCGTGATGTGGCCCCACCGCTCGCTGTTCATGGCGGCCTTGGGCGGAGGGGGCATCTATTTCCGCCGCCCACCGATTGCCGCGCCAGAGGAACTGGCGACTTTGGTGCCGGCCGGCCCGGCATTGACCTACTTTGCCGTGGCCCCTCTGATGCACGGCGCGGCGATGTGGGCGACCCTGATCAGCCTGTTTGCCGGGCACACGGTGGTGGTCAACGACGAGCCGGCCTTTGACGCTGCCCATGTCTGGGACATCGTGGTTCGTGATGGCGTCAACATCCTGTCCATCGTCGGTGACGCCATGGCCTTGCCGCTCGTCCAGGCGCTGGAGCGTGAACCAGGCCGCTGGAACCTGCAGCGGCTGATGGTCTTCGGCAACGGCGGAGCCGTGTTTTCCCGCCACCTTCAAGACAGGCTGAAGGCCTGCGTGCCGCACGTCATGGTCAACAACGGCATGGGCTCGTCCGAGTCGGGCCTGGTGGGTGGGGGCGACAAGCCCGTGGGCGGCAAGGAAGGCCTGATCCGCATCACCCCTCGGCCAGACCTCGCTGTCATCGATGAATCTCACCAGTTGCGCACGGCGCCCGGTGACGAGGGCACGCTGGCACGTACGGGCTACACCCCTGTGGGTTACTACGGTGACCCGAAGAAAACGGCCGAGACCTTCGTCGCCATTGAGGGACGGCTGTGGGTG
>CAYSOD010000220.1:0-6775 GCA_964432385.1 uncultured Rubrivivax sp. | reverse complement strand
CAAGGACTGGCGCGGCGGCCGCGGCATTCTGGAAAACATCATCCCCAGCAGCACGGGCGCGGCCAAGGCCGTGGGCGTGGTGATCCCCGAGCTGAACAAGAAGCTCACTGGCATGGCCTTCCGTGTGCCCACCTCCGATGTCTCGGTGGTGGACCTGACCGTGGAACTGGTCAAGGAAGCCAGCTACGACGAGATCTGCGCGGCGATGAAGGCCGCCAGCCAGGGCGCCATGAAGGGCGTGCTGGCCTACACCGAAGACAAGGTGGTGGCCACCGACTTCCGCGGCGAGCCCTGCACCAGCGTGTTCGACGCCGAAGCTGGCATCGCCCTGGACAAGACCTTTGTCAAGGTCGTGTCCTGGTACGACAACGAGTGGGGCTACTCCAACAAGGTGCTGGAGATGGTGCGGGTGATCGCGCGCTGACCGGCACGCGGCCACGCCCACTCGCGTCACTTTCGGATACACGCCAGCAACAAGCAGATGCCTACACTGCGGGGATGAAGATCTTCGCAGCGATTCTGGCGATGGGGTTGGCCCTGCTGATGGCCCCCGTGGCAGCGGCAACGGGTTCTCCGGGGGGGGCCTCGGAACCCGCAGCCCGCGTCATCGTGGGTTATCGGGAGGGCGCTGCGCTCGCAGCCGCCCACCCCTGGCGCAAGGGAGCGCCCCTGGCAGATGTCAGGGCGGCCTCCCAGCGCCGTGCCGACGCCCTGGCGCGTCGTGCGGGCGTGCCGCTCACCACGGGCCGTGCCATCGGGCAACGTGCCCAGGTGTTGATGGCGCGCGGGCTGGATTCCGCGACCTTGGCACGGCGCCTGGCGGCCGACCCTGACGTGGCGTACGCCGTGGTGGACCACCGTCGCCGCGCGTTGCAGGTGCCCACCGACCCCTTGTTCAGCGCCGGCCCCGCCGTCAACTTGCAAACCCTGGTGGGGGGGCCTGAAGTCGGTCAGTGGTACCTGCGGGCGCCCACCGACCTGTTCCGCTCGGCCACCAATGCACAGGCTGCCTGGGCCAGATCCACGGGAGTGGGCGTGGTGGTGGCCGTGCTCGACACGGGCGTGCTGGCCAACCATGTCGATCTGGCAGGACAGGTTCTGGCCGGCTATGACCTGGTGCGTGACACCACTTATTCGAACGATGGTGACGGGCGCGACGCGGACGCTTCCGACCCCGGCGACTGGGTGACCGCGGCCGAAGATGCCAGTGGCGTGTACAAGAACTGCGGCCAGCAGGACAGTTCCTGGCACGGCACCCACGTGGCCGGCATCGTGGCGGCGGCCACCAACAACGGCATCGGCATGGCCGGCCTGGCCCACGGTGCCAAGGTGCTGCCCGTGCGCGTGCTGGGCAAGTGCGGCGGCTATGACTCCGACATCACGGCCGGCATGCTCTGGGCCGCAGGCGTCGACCAGGCGGGACTGGCGGGCAGCTCCACCCCGGCCAAGGTGCTGAACCTCAGCCTGGGCGGGGAAGGCACGTGCACGGCGGCCTATCAGGACGCCATCAGCGCGGTCACCTCGCGAGGTGCCGTGGTAGTGGCCGCCGCTGGCAACAGCGTGGGGCGCGCCGTGGGCACGCCGGCCAACTGCCCCGGCGTGATTGCCGTGGCCGGTGTGCGTCACGCCGGCAGCAAGGTGGGTTTCTCTGACCTGGGGCCGGAGATCGCCATCGCCGCACCGGGCGGTAATTGCGTGAACATCGAGCGGGGTACGCCCTGCCTGTACCCCATCCTCACCCTGTCCAACAGCGGCCTTCGCGGCCCGGCCGCGGGCGGGTCGATCTACACCGACAGCTTCGACATCTCGGTGGGCACCAGCTTTGCCACACCCATGGTGGCCGCCACGGCCGCGCTGATCCTCTCGGCGCGGCCGGACCTCTCGCCCGCGCAGGTGAAGTCGGCCCTGCAATCGAGCGCCCGCCCCTTTCCGACCAGCGGTGCTGACAACGGCCCCAGCGACTCCACGCCCGTGGGTCTGTGCCTGCCGCCCTCCACGCAGGAGCAACTGCAGTGCTACTGCGTGACCGGCCTGTGTGGCGCGGGCATGTTGGACGCCGACAAGGCCCTGGCCGCCGCTGAAGCCTTGCCACGGCCCGTCACGCCGGTGACGCCACCCGCCGCAGGCGGTGGCGGCGGCGTCCTGTCGTGGCCTTGGCTGCTTGCTCTGGCGCTGGCAGCGGCTGCGCTGTCAGCGGACCCGTCCCGCCGGCGCGCGCGCAACGCCTGAACCCTCGGGCGCAGGCGACCGGTCCCCGCCCACAGCGGCAGTCCCTGAGGCGGGTTCCGAAGCCGCAGCCGCAGCGATCTGCTCGAGCGCCGCGGAGGCCGCCCGCGGGGACAAGACCACGATGCTTTCCGGCCGTACCTGCTGCTGCAGGCGTTGTGGTTCCCGCTGCCGTTCACCCGGCGCCGGCCAAGCCGCGCCCAGCCAGCCCTGGGTCCAGGCCCAGAACACCCCGTTGGCCACGATCAGCACCAAGGCAAGCCACTTGATCATGGGTCACCCCCTGCGCCCACCGCCAAGTTCCGCTCCATGCCCGGCCTGGCCTCCCGCGCGGGCGCAGGTAAACCGGGGCTGGCCTGACGCCTTCCCGGCAGCGGCCGAATGCTGACCTCGCCGCTGCCCACGGTGTGCAGTCTGTCGTCGGCGGCGCGCACCCGCAGCGCACCCCGCGCATCGACGCCCTGCGCCGTGCCTTCGAGCAGGCCGCTCAGCGTGGTGGAGACCGCTCGGCCGTGCAGCAGGTCGCGGTGGGCAAAGGCCTCCAAAACGCCTGCAAAACCTTCGCGCTCAAAGCGGCGCACGCCTGCCACCAGAGCCGGAGCCACCCAGCCGAGGACCTGGGGTGCCTGCGCGCCAGGGTGCAGTTCCTGTAGGCAGGCCACGCCGCTGGAGGCGGCCTCCACGGCCTGTGGCTGCACGTTCAGCCCCACACCGATGACGCAGACGCGGGCGCTCTCTGCGGGCCCTGAAGCGGCGTAGGGGGCCAGGTCGGTGGGGGGTGACCAGGTCGCGGTTTCGATGAGCACGCCGCCGAGCTTGCGCCCGCCGCCTGGCGCGGCCTCGTCGCGCAGCCAGAGGTCATTGGGCCACTTCAGGCCGATGCGCGGCGCCTGATCCTGCCCGTGGGGTGCTGACGTCCGCCCGGGGTCCAAGGCCTCGGCCAGCGCCACACCCACGGCCAAAGAAAGTCCGGACCAGTCCTGCGGCGCGAGCTGGAGGGCCATAGAGAAGGTCAGCGAGCCCCCAGGCTGGGCGTGCCAGGTGCGCCCCATTCGGCCGCGGCCCTGGGTCTGGTGTTCGGCCACCAGCAGGCAGGGCGTGAAGGGGGCCAGGTCAGCGTCATTGCCGCGGTGGGCCCGTGACAGCGCAGCGCGCTCCAGCAGGGCCGAGTTCGTGGAGGAGATGGATGCCACCACTTCCACGCGCAGGCCGGGCTCGGTGCGCTGCAAGCGCTCCTGCAGGGATGCGAAGCCCCAGCGTGCATGCAGCGCGTCGTTCATGCCGGTTCTTGGCGCAGGCTGCCTTCAGCGCTTGGGCGAGAGCATGGTGCGCCGGCAGTTGGGGCTGCCGCAGCGGCACTCGTACTCCTTCTTGAGCTTGGGCGTGTACCGCTCATCGATGATGAGCCCGTAGTCGTAGAACAGCTCTTCGCCGGGCATCAGGTCGCGCAGCGCCTTGATGAAGATGCGGCCGTCCACCTCGTCGGCCTTGCAGTTGGGGTCGCACGAGTGATTGATCCAACGCGATGCGTTGCCCCCGTACTTGGCGTCGATGACGTGCTGCTCGTCGATGTGGAAGTAGAAGGTGTGGTGCGGGTCGCGCGGGTCGTGCGGGTGGCGGCGCAGCGCCTCCTTCCAGCTGATGACCTCGCCGGTATATTCGATCAGGGTCTGGCCTGCGGCGATGGCCTGCAGCGCGTACACCCCCTTGCCATGGACGCCACTGCGGCGCACCTGGATGCGGCGCCCGGTCGGCCGGCTTGCCGCTGCACTTGCAGCCCCTGCCTTGTTGGCAGCGGGACTTGCGTGGCTGGAGCGTCCGCCAACCTTGGACTTCACGGTGCCTCCCGAGGGGTCGGCTTGCGGCTTCTTCGGCATTCGTTACATTGAGTCATGGGTGCGCGCGCGTGCATGCGAGAGCGTGGGTGTGCGCGCCAGGGTGCGCCTGCGCACGTGTGTACACGTGAGCGCGCGCGAGAACGACTGGATTGTAGGGACCGGGGTCGCGGCCAAGCAGGCGGCGGCTGACCGGCCCAAGAAGGACCGATGAGCAAGGCCATCATCATTGCGGAGAAGCCCAGCGTGGCTCAGGACATCGTGCGTGCGCTGACCCCCGTGGCGGGCAAGTTCGAGAAGCACGCCGAACACTTCGAGAACGAGCGTTACGTCGTCACCTCGGCCGTGGGCCACCTGGTGGAGATCAAGGCGCCCGAAGAGTTCGACATCAAGCGGGGCAAGTGGAGCTTTGCCCACCTGCCGGTGGTGCCGCCGCATTTCGACCTCGCGCCCATCGACAAAGCCAAGACCCGGCTGAACGCCGTGGTCAGGCTGTGCAAGCGCAAGGACGTCACCGAGATGATCAACGCCTGCGACGCCGGGCGCGAGGGCGAGCTGATCTTCCGCCTGATTGAGCAGTACGCGGCCGGCGCCAAGGGCACGCTGAACAAGCCCGTCAAGCGCCTGTGGCTGCAGAGCATGACGCCCCAGGCCATCCGCGATGGTTTTGACCGCCTGCGCAGCGACGAGCAGATGCGCGGCCTGGCGGACGCGGCACGCAGCCGCTCCGAGGCCGACTGGCTGGTGGGCATCAACGGCACGCGCGCCTTCACCGCCTTCAACTCGCGCGATGGCGGCTTCTTCCTCACCACGGTGGGCCGGGTGCAGACGCCCACACTGTCCATCGTGGTGGAGCGCGAAGAGAAGATCCGCAAGCACGTGGCGCGCGATTACTGGGAGGTGCGTGCCAGCTTTGACGCCGCCGCCGGTACGTACGAGGGCAAGTGGTTCAACCCGGCGTGGAAGAAGGATCCGGCCGACCCCGAGCAGCGCGCCGACCGGCTGTGGACCGCGGCCGATGCCCAGGCCATCGCGCAGGCCTGCCGGGGCGAGCCGGCCACCGTCACTGAAGAAGCCAAGCCCAGCACGCAGGCCAGCCCGCTGCTGTACGACCTGACCACCTTGCAGCGCGAGGCCAACTCGCGCTTTGGCTTCTCGGCCAAGACCACGCTGTCGCTGGCGCAGGCGTTGTACGAGAAGCACAAGGTGCTGACCTACCCGCGGACGGACTCTCGCGCCCTGCCTGAGGACTATCTCGGCACCGTGCGCAGCACCTTCGAGATGCTGGCCGACAGCCCGCTGCCGGGGCCGCTGCGCGAGCTGTCCATGCACGCCCGCAAGGCGCTGAACGACGGCTACGTCAAGCCCACCAAGCGCGTGTTCGACAACGCCAAGGTGTCGGACCACTTCGCCATCATCCCCACGCTGGAAGCGCCCAAGTCGCTCAGCGAGATCGAGGCCAAGCTCTACGACATGGTGGTCAAGCGTTTCCTGGCGGTGTTCTACCCCTCGGCGGAGTACCTGGTCACCACGCGCATCTCCACCGTCAAGGCCGCCGGCGCAGAGCACCGCTTCCAGACCAATGGCAAGGTGCTGGTGAACCCGGGCTGGCTGGCGGTGTACGGCAAGGAGGCCCAGGATGAGGATGCCAACCTGGTGGCCGTGAAGGCCGGCGAGGTGGTGCGGACCGAAAGCCTGGACGTCAAGGCCCTGCAGACCCGGCCGCCGGCGCGCTACACCGAGGCCACGCTGCTGTCGGCCATGGAGGGCGCCGGCAAGCTGATCGAGGACGACGAGTTGCGCGAGGCCATGGCCGAGAAGGGCCTGGGCACGCCGGCCACCCGCGCGGCCATCATCGAGGGACTGATCGCTGAGAAGTACATGCTGCGCGACGGGCGTGACCTGGTGCCTACGGCCAAGGCCTTCCAGCTCATGACGCTGCTGCGCGGCCTGGGGGTGGAAGACCTGACCAAGCCTGAACTCACCGGCAACTGGGAGCACCAGCTGGCCGAGATGGAGCACGGGCGCCTCAAGCGCGACGCCTTCATGGCCGAGATCGCCAAGATGGCCGAGCGCATCGTCAAGAAGGCCAAGGAGTACGACCGCGACACCATTCCGGGCGACTACGCCACGCTCAAGGCGCCGTGCCCCAATTGCGGTGGCGTGGTCAAGGAGAACTACCGGCGCTTTACCTGCACGGGCACCGATGGCGCCGCCGAGGGCTGCGGTTTTTCCATCACCAAGATCCCGGCCGGCCGGGCGTTCGAGATCGCAGAGGCCGAGGCCTTCCTGCGCGATCGGCAGATCGGGCCGCTGGAGGGCTTCCGCTCCAAGGCCGGCTGGCCTTTCACGGCCGAGATGAAGCTGGTTCATGACCCGGACATCTCCAACTGGAAGCTGGAGTTCGACTTCGGAGACGAGGCCAAGCAGGCTGAAGGCGACGGCGAGCCGGTGGACTTTTCGGCCCAAGCCTCGCTGGGCGCCTGCCCGAAGTGCCAGGGCCGGGTCTACGACCACGGCGCCTCGTACGTGTGCGAGCACAGCGTGGGCACCCATGTCACCTGCGACTTCAAGAGCGGCAAGATCATCCTGCAGCAGCCCGTGCCGCCCGAGGAGATGACCCGCCTGCTGACCACGGGCAAGACGTCCTTGCTGGAGAACTTCGTCTCCAACAAGACGCGGCGCAAGTTCAAGGCCTTCCTGAGCTACGACCG
>CAYSOD010000219.1:0-6778 GCA_964432385.1 uncultured Rubrivivax sp. | reverse complement strand
GGGCGTGCACTCGGGCGATGCCAGCGGCCTCGTGCCCTCGAGCTTTCGGATCCTGCGCCATGTGCTGGACCGTCTGGAAGACAGCGCCAGCGGCCACCTGCTGCCCGAGGTCTTCCACTGCGAGGTGCCCGCGTCGCGCCTGGAGCAGGCCCGTGCGACGGCCGCCATCCTGGGCGATGAGGTCTGGAAGCGCTTCCCTTGGGCCTGCGGGGCTGATGGCGCGGTGACCCTGCCCACCACCACCGACCCGGTGGAAGCCCTGCTCAACCGCACCTGGCGGCCCACGCTGAGCGTGACGGGCGCAGACGGCTTTCCGGAAATGCGCAACGCCGGCAATGTGCTGCGCCCCTACACCGCCTTCAAGCTGAGTTTGCGCACGCCGCCGCTGGTGGATGCGCACCTGGCCAGCGAGCAACTCAAGGCCTTGTTGGAAGACAACGCACCCTACAACGCCAAGGTGACTTTTCATGCCGATGGCCGTGCTGGAGCTTTGGGAGCCACAGGTTGGAACGCCCCGGAGCTGGCCCCGTGGCTGGAGAACGCGCTGAACGCTGCTTCACGCACCCACTACGGCGCTCCCGTGGGTTACATCGGCCAGGGGGGCACCATTCCGCTCATGAACATGCTGCAGCAGGGCTTCCCGAACGCGCAGATGATGGTGTGCGGTGTGCTCGGGCCCAAGAGCAACGCGCATGGTCCGAACGAGTTCCTGCACATCGGCTACGGCAAGAAGCTCACCGCCTCCGTGGCGCAGGTGATCTCGGCCTGCCCTTGAGTGGGCTCGGTCCCCTGTCTTCAGGCACGGGTCACGCGCGCCTTGGGGCAGGGTCCTTCGACAGGCTGCCTGGGCTTGGCGCTTAGATTGGCACTTAGAAGGTGAACCCGGCCGCCACCTGCCGGCCTGACAGGGGCTCCAGCAGCTTGAGCAGCGGCGACAGCTCCCGGTAGCGCAGCGCCACCTTGGTGGCGTAGGCGAAGAAGCGCGGCAGGTCCTGCGCGTAGGCGGGCTTGCCGTCGCGGTGCTTGAGGCGGCAGAAGATGCCCAGCACCTTCAGATGGCGCTGCAGCCCCATCCACTCCAGTTGGCGCCAGAACTCGCCAAAGTCGTCCGCCACGGGCAGGCCGGCCTTGCGCGCGAGGTCCCAGCCTCGCACGGCCCAGTCGATTTCCTGCTCTTCTTCCCAGGAGATGAAGGCGTCACGCAGCAAAGAGGCGAAGTCGTAGGTGATGGGCCCGGCCAGCGCGTCCTGGAAGTCCAGGATGCCCGGGCCCGGCTCGGCCACCATCAGGTTGCGCGGCATCCAGTCGCGGTGCACGGCCACCGCCGGCTGGGCCAGGGCGCTGTCGATCAACAGGCGGCTTACGCGCTCCCAGTGGGTTTGTTCCTGGGCCGTCCAGGTGATGCCGAACTCCCGGCTGACGCACCATTGCGGAAAGAGCTCCAGCTCGCGCCTGAGCTCCTGTTCGTCATAGGCTGGCAGCTCGGTCGCAGGCACGTATGTTTGCAGCCGCACAAGCGCGGCCAGCGCCGATCGCATCAGCCCGTCCGCCAGGCTGCCCGGTCCTGTGGCCGGGTGGGCCTGCATCGCCTGCAGGTACAGCGTCCCGCCCAGGTCCTCCAACAGCAAGAAACCATGCGTTTCGTCGCAGGCCAGCACTTCCGGCGCGTGCAACTGCGCCTGCCGTATCAGCCCGGCGATGTGCACGAAGGGTCGGACGTCCTCCAGCGGCGGCGGAGCGTCCATCACGATGAAGGTGCAGGCCTGGCCGTCACGCCGGCCTTCAATGCGCAAATAGCGCCTGAAGCTGGCGTCTGCCGAGGCTGGCGCCAGAGACTCCACCTGCAGTCCCCACGGCCCTTGGAGGCTGGCCAGCCACTGTTCGAAAGCCTCTTGGCGCTGCGCGTTGGGCCAAGCGATGGTGCAAGCGGTCATGTACGGGCGCAACTCACGCGTCGGTCTCGTAGGCGGGATCGATAATCGTCGGCATTCTAGGGAGGCATCTCGGGCATCTGGCCGAGCGCCGATCCAACGGCCCCGCGGCCGGTCCTTTCCTCTCAACCCCCCGATCTGGTGCCATTCCGTCCCTTGAGCCCCCTGGCCCTGGCCGCCACTGCCGCCCTTCTGGGGTCGGTCCGGGCCTGGGCTGCCGGCCCCGACGCAGACCAGCCTGTGAAGATCGAGGCCCGCTCGATGAGCGGCACCGCCGACGAGGAGGCCCGGGCCGAAGGTGACGTCGAATTGCGGCGGGGCGGGTTGCTGCTCAAGTCGGACCGCCTGACCTACCGGGCCGAGGGCGACCTCGCCATCGCCGAGGGGCGGGTCAGCGTCAGCCGCGAAGGCTCCACCTTCCGCGGCCCGCGCCTGGAGCTGACGGTGCAGACCTTCGAGGGCTTCTTCCTGCAGCCCGAGTTCGACATCGGCCGTACCAAGACGGGCGGGCGCGCGCAGCGCATCGATTTCTCAGGCAGCTCCCGGTTCCAGGCCACGCAGCCGATCTACACCAGTTGCCCCTTGGATGGTTCTGATGGCAGGGGCGGGCCCGACTGGCTGTTGACGGCCCGCAAGCTCAGCGTGGACCTGGACGCCAACGAAGGCGTGGCAGAGGGTGCGCGCCTGCAGTTTCTGGGCGTGCCCTTGCTGGTGCTGCCGCGCCTGAGCTTCCCCGTCACCGGGGACCGCAAGTCTGGCTGGCTGCCGCCAGACTTCCGGCTGGACAGCCGCAGCGGCCTGACCGTGGGCGCGCCTTACTACTGGAACATCGCCCACAACCGTGATGCCACGGTCTCGCCGCGGTTGGTCTCCCGCCGTGGCGCGGCGCTGGACAGCGAGTTCCGCTACCTGGAGCCTGGGTTCCAGGGCAAGTTGTGGGCCGACTGGATGCCCTCGGACCGCCTGGCCGGCCGCGGGCGCTACGCCTTGAAGGCGCTGCACGAAGGGCGGCTGCCGTGGTCGGGGGGTGCTGGCCGTTATGAGTGGGCCGCCACCCGGGTGTCGGACGACGATTGGTGGAAGGATTTCCAGACCAGTTCGCTGTCCTGGACGCCCCGTTTGCTGCCCCTGGCCGCTGCCGCAGAGCAGCCGCTGGGCTGGCCCTGGCTCGAGGGCCTGACTTACGTGCGCACCCGCCGTTGGCAGGTGCTGCAGTCTCTGACGGATCCCATCTCCTCGCCCTACAACCGCAGTCTGCAGGCGGGCGTGCGCGGGCAGGCGCCTATGGCAGCGGGCCTGGAGGGAGAGTTCGAGCTCGAGTTCAACCGCTTCGACCTTACTCGCACGACGGCTGGGGCTGGCGGCGTGGCCTCGGCGACCCGGCCGAACGGCCACCGCCTGCATCTGGTGGGCCACTTGGAGCGGCCCTGGCGGCAGCCCGGTGGCTGGCTGACGCCGCGCCTGGCTCTGAACCTGGCGGGCTACGACCTGGACCAGGCCTTGCCTGACGGCCGGCAGCGACTGTCCCGGGCCATCCCCAGCTTCAGCCTGGACGGGGGCTTGACCTTTGAGCGCCAGACCGCAGCCTTCGGCCGGGCGCTGCGCCAGACCCTGGAGCCGCGCTTTCTCTACGTCAGCACGCCCTGGCGAGAGCAGAGCCCCTACCTCGCGTTCGACAGTGCGGGCAGGGACTTCAACTTCAGTTCCATCTTCACCGGCAATGACTTCAGCGGTGTGGACCGGGTGTCCGACGCGAACCAGTTGAACGCCGGCATGGTCACCCGGCTGGTGGACGCCACCTCGGGCAGCGAACTGCTGCGCCTGGGCGTGGTGCAGCGCTTTCTGTTCAGTGACCAACGCATCACCCCCGATGGATCGCCCTTCACGGGCCGGGTGTCGGATCTGCTGGTGCTGGGTTCGACCTCGGTGATCCCCCGCTGGGGCCTGGAGGGCTCTTTGCGCTGGAACGCCGCCGATCACGCGGCCGTCCGTTCAGTGGTCACGGCGCGGCACGACGCTGGCGAGTCCCGCCTGGTCAATGCCACTTACCGCTACAACCGGGGCCTGACCGAGCAGTGGGAGTTCAGCTGGCAGTGGCCCCTGAGGTGGAGCCTGGGTCGGGCAGCGCTGGCAGCAGTGCCTGCTCCCGCCGCCGGATGCCAGCGGCGCTGGTACAGCCTGGGGCGCGT
The DNA here is from genome assembly GCA_964432385.1 of uncultured Rubrivivax sp. Classification (GTDB taxonomy): domain Bacteria; phylum Pseudomonadota; class Gammaproteobacteria; order Burkholderiales; family Burkholderiaceae_C; genus Rubrivivax. Next base: position 2,658 of record CAYSOD010000219.1, on the reverse strand, counting down.
GAACTACAGCACCCGCGACCAGCGGGTCACCGATGCCTTGGTGGGTGTCGAGGTCGACGCCGGGTGCTGGACCAGCCGGCTGTTCGTGGAGCATCAGGCCACCGGCCAGGGGCAGGCCACGATGCGCTTGATGTTCCAGTTGGAGTTGACGGGTCTGTCCCGGACAACCGCCGGGCCTTTGCGGGTCTTGAAGGACAATGCGGCAGGCTTCCGCCCCTTGCGTGAAGACAGCGTCACGACCCCGACGGGGACCTCTCCATGACTGACATTGAAGCCCGCTTGCGTCGGGTGGCCTTTGCTGCCGTTTGGCTGACCGCTGCGTCAGTGCCGCCCGTGTGGGCCCAAGGGCAGCCCACGGCCACCGACAGGGCGGCCAGCCGCGCCGCGGACCGCTCCGCGGTACGCAGCGGTGACTACATCGTGGCCATCGTGAACCAGGAGCTGGTGACGGCGGTGGAGGTGGCACGCCGCGTGGAGCGTGCACAGGAGGAGGCCGCGCGCACGGGGGCCCGGCTTCCGGCCGATGAGGAACTCAAGCGGCAGGTGGTCGAAGCGCTCATCGAGGAACGGGTGATCCTCACGCACGCCCGTGAGAGCGGTGGCAAGGTCGACGATACCGAGCTCGACCGCGCGGTGCAGACGGTGGCGGCGCAGAACCAGTTGAGCGTTGAGCAACTGCGTGAGCGCCTAGCCGCCGAGGGGATCGACCTGGTGCGCTTTCGGGCCAACCTGCGCGACCAACTTCTGGTGGAACGTACCCGTGAGCGCGACGTCTACCAGCGCATCCGTCTGACGGACAGCGACGTCGAGGACTACCTCGAGCGCCAGCGCCGGGCCGCGATGGCCGATGCGCCGCTGAATCTGGCGCAGATCCTTGTGTCGGTGCCCGAAGGTGCCTCTGAGGCCGTGGTGGCGGAGCGCCGCCGCCTGGCTGAAGCCGCGCTGGCCCGGGTGCGCGGTGGCGAGGCCTTTGAAGTCGTGGCCCGCCAGGTGTCTGAGGACGGTCAGCGCGAGCGCGGAGGCGAAATCGGCCCCCGCCCGGCCTCGCGCCTGCCCGATCTCTTTGTGGAGGCCACGCGGCCCCTGAAGGTGGGCGAGGTCACGCCCGCCCTGGTGCGCAGTGGCGCCGGCTTCCATGTGCTGAAGGTGCTGTCCCGGGGAGATGGGGCAGGTGCACAGGTCACGCAGACCCGCGCCCGCCACATCCTGCTGCGCACCTCCAACCGGCTGACCGCAGAAGCCGCGCAGGCCCGGCTCACCGGTTACCGGCGGCAGATCGAGAGCGGAGTCCGCAGCTTCGAGGACATGGCGCGCGAGTTCTCCGAGGACGGCTCCGCCGCGCAAGGTGGTGACTTGGGCTGGGCGTCGCCCGGCACGATGGTGCCGGAGTTCGAAGAGGCCATGAACGCGCTGCCGCCCGGCGGGCTGTCTGCGCCCATCGTGTCGCGCTTTGGTGTGCACCTCATCCAGGTGCTGGAGCGGCGCGAGGTGGCCGTGGATCCCAGGCAGCTTCGCGAACAGGCCCGCAACGCCTTGCGCGAGCAGCGTTTTGACGACGCCTACGCCGACTGGGCCCGCGATCTTCGTGGCCGCGCTTACGTCGAGATGCGAGAGCCGCCGCTTTGACCGGCCCGACGTGCCTCGGGGTGCCCAGGCAGCCCGAGGCCGCCCTTGCATGAAGCACATCCCCCGCAAGCGATTCGGTCAGCACTTCCTGACCGACACCGGGCTGGTTGAGGCCATCGTCGATGCGGTGGATCCGCAACCTGGGCAGGCGCTGGTGGAAATCGGCCCGGGCCTCGGGGCGCTGACGCGGCCGGTGCTTCAGCGTTGCGCACGCTTGACGGCCATCGAGCTGGACCGCGACCTGGCCGAGCGGCTGAGGGCCTGGCCCGGCCTGCTGGTCATCGAGGCGGACGTCCTGAGCGTGGACTGGTACGCCGTCCAGGCGCAGGTCTGTCATCACGCTGGCGCGTCGCCACACGCGCCGCTGCGCGTGGTGGGCAACCTGCCCTACAACATCTCCACCCCCATCTTGTTCCACTTGCTGGAGGCGGCTGAGCAGGTGCACGACCAGCACTTCATGCTGCAAAGCGAGGTGGTGGACCGCATGGTGGCAGGCCCGGGCAGCAAAGCCTATGGGCGCCTGGGGGTGATGCTGCAGTGGCGCTACGACATGGAGCGGGTGCTGGACGTGCCCCCCGAGGCCTTTGATCCGCCGCCGGCCGTGGACTCAGCGGTGGTGCGCATGACCCCGCTGCGCCAGCCGGCGCTGCCCGATGCGCGGCTGCTGTCCGAACTCGTCACCGTGGCGTTCTCGCAGCGACGCAAGCTGCTGCGCCACACGTTGGGCCGTTGGCTGGACCAAAAGAACTTCACCGGCACCTTCGACACGCAAAGACGTGCCGAAGAAGTGCCGGTGAGCGAGTTCGTCGAGTTGGCTCGGGTGCTCGGCCGATGATCAGGCCGCCGCGCGCAACCAGGCCGCGGTATCAAAAGCGCTGCTCATCATCGGCATGTTCATGCCGAAGTTCGGGTTGATGCCCGACTTCGACGCCGAGACCTTGGGTGCCGGCTTGGGCACGATGGGCTGTTCGGCGGGCAGCACGTCCAACGGCTTGTCAACCTGGTCCTGGGACCGGGTCACGGCAAACGAAT
>CAYSOD010000218.1:1500-6797 GCA_964432385.1 uncultured Rubrivivax sp. | reverse complement strand
TCCGCGGCTTCAAGATGATCGTGGCCGGCGAGTGCGACCACCTGCCGGAGCAGGCGTTCTACATGGTCGGCACGATCGATGAGGCCATGGAGAAGGCCAAGAAGATTCAGTAAGGAAACCTCATGGCCACCATCCACGTCGACGTCGTCTCTGCCGAGGAAAGCATCTTCTCGGGCGAGGCGAAGTTCGTTGCGCTGCCGGGCGAGAACGGCGAGTTGGGCATCCTGCCGCGTCACACGCCGCTGATCACGCGCATCAAGGCGGGGGCCGTGCGGATCGAGCGCGCGGACAACGGCGAGGAAGAGTTTGTCTTCGTGGCCGGCGGTATTCTGGAAGTACAGCCCGGCACCGTGACCGTGCTGGCCGATACCGCCATCCGCGGGCATGACCTGGACGAAGCCAAGGCCAATGAAGCGAAGAAGGCGGCCGAAGAGGCAATGAAGAACGCCAAGAGCGACATCGATCTGGCCGCGGCGCAAAGCGAGTTTGCCGCCATGGCGGCGCAGTTGGCCGCTATTGCGAAGTTGCGCAAGAAGTAGCCTGCGTCGAAACCGGTGTGGTGGCACCGGTCGAACCCAACCTGCACCCGGTGAGCCGTAAGGCCACCGGGTGTCTCTTTTGTGGGGTCTGAACATCGGTTGACCTCCCTGTTTACCCGTAGTGGGTATTGCGTAGATGCAGGCCAGAGCATGAGGTCTGTGCGAGGTAAAGCACGCCGAAATCATGCGGTGCCATTTCGTCCTGGACAAGACCTGACAGGCCAGTGTGGAATGAAGGTTCTCGAACAATGCGCAACCGAAAACCTACCCGGCTCGGTTAGGTTGACGCTACGGATTGCAGGAGCACCGCATGATCCCTCCGAGTTTTGATTACCACGCCCCGAAATCGGTCGGCGAAGCCGTCTCGCTGCTGGGTAGCCTGGGCAGCGACGCCAAGATCTTGGCAGGTGGCCACAGCCTGTTGCCCATGATGAAGCTGCGCTTCGCGCAGCCGGCGCATCTGATCGACATCAACCGCATCCCTGAGCTGCGCGGCATTTGTGAGGACGGTGATGACGTGGTGATTGGTGCCATGACGGTGGAAAACGAGCTGATACGCTCTTCGCTGCTTCAGGCCAAGGTGCCCTTGCTGGCCGAAGCCCCCAAGCTCATTGCCGACCCGCAGGTGCGCAATCGCGGCACCATCGGCGGCGACATCGCCCACGGCGACCCGGCCAATGACCATCCGGCGCTCGCCCTCGCGGTGGACGCTACCTTCGTGCTGGAAGGGCCCAAGGGCCGGCGCAGCGTCAAGGCGGACGACTTCTTCATCGGCACCTACGCCACCGCCCTCGCCGACGACGAGATCATGGTGGCGATCCGGGTGCCGGCCTTCGCTGCGGGTACCGGCTGGGCCTATGAGAAGCTCAAGCGCAAGACCGGCGACTGGGCCACCGCCGGCGCTGCGGTGGTGCTGCGCATGAGCGGGGGCAACGTCACCTACGCACGCATCGGCCTGACCAACGTCGGCCCCACCGCGTTGCGCGCAACCGCCGCAGAGGACGCCCTCCTGGGCAAGCCGCTGAGTGACGGCAGCATCAACGCTGCCGCTGACGCCGCGATGGCCATCTGCGACCCTGCCGAGGACCTGCGCGGCGACGTGGAATACAAGACCGCCATGGCTGGGCAGATGCTCAAGCGCGCCATCCGCGCCGCCGCTGCCCGCTGCGCCTGAACCGCCGAATCTGGAGAACCTCATGGCAAAGAAACTGATCTCGGTGAAGGTCAACGGCCGCACCCACGAGGAGGCTGTTGAGCCCCGTACCCTGCTGGTGCACTTCCTGCGTGAGAAGCTGAACCTCACAGGCGCGCACATCGGTTGCGAAACCAGCCACTGCGGTGCCTGCACCGTGGACGTGGACGGGCAGTCGGTCAAGGGTTGCACTCACCTGGCGGTGCAGTGCGACGGCTCGGACGTGCTGACCGTCGAGGGCCTCGCGCAGGCGGGCGTCCTGCATGCGGTGCAGGAAGGCTTCTACAAGGAGCACGGCCTGCAGTGCGGTTTCTGCACCCCGGGCATGCTGATGCGGGCCTACCGCTTCCTGCAGGAGAACCCCAACCCGAGCGAGGAAGAGATCCGCGCAGGCATGAGCGGCAACCTGTGCCGCTGCACCGGCTACCAGAACATCGTGAAGGCGGTGCAGTACGCCGCGAACAAGCTCCGCGAAACGGCCACGGCCGCGGCGTGAAGCCTGCCGCCTGACACCGCCCGATCACGAACAGAACCCGTCCGCCGACCAGGAGACGACCGCATGAACGCACCCACCGACCCCAAGCTGCTCGAGCGCAGCGCTGCGCTTCAAGGCATGGGCGACAGCCGCCTGCGCAAGGAAGATGCCCGTTTCATTCAGGGCAAGGGCAATTACGTCGATGACATCAAGATGCCCGGCATGCTGCACATGGACATCGTGCGCAGCCCGCTGGCCCATGCCCGCATCAAGCACATCGACAAGACCGAGGCGCTGAAGGTGCCGGGCGTCATCGCCGTGCTGACCGCCGAGGACCTCAAGCCCCTGAAGCTGCACTGGATGCCCACGCTCGCTGGCGACGTGGCTGCCGTGCTGGCCGACGGCAAGGTGCACTTCCAGATGCAGGAAGTGGCCGTGGTCATCGCGGAAGACCGCTACGCGGCCGCCGACGGCGTGGAAGCCGTGCAGGTGGAGTACGAAGAGCTGCCGGTGGTGATCGACCCCTACGCCGCGCTGGAGCCTGATGCCCCGGTGATCCGCGAAGACCTCGCCGGCAAGACCAGCGGCGCGCACGGCCCGCGTGAACATCACAACCACATCTTCACCTGGGATGCGGGCGACAAGGCCGCGGCCGATGCCGCCTTTGCCGCTGCCCCCGTGACGGTGAAGGAACACATTTTCTACCCCCGCGTGCACCCCTGCCCGCTGGAGACCTGCGGCTGCGTGGCCAGCTTCGACCCGGTGCGCGGGGAGCTCACCACGTACATGACGTCGCAGGCGCCGCACGTGGTGCGTACGGTCGTTTCGCTGCTGTCGGGCATTCCCGAGAGCAAGGTGCGCATCGTGTCGCCCGACATCGGTGGTGGATTCGGCAACAAGGTCGGCGTGTACCCGGGCTATGTGTGCGCCATCGTTGCGAGCATCGTGCTGGGCAAGCCCGTGAAGTGGGTGGAAGATCGCATCGAGAACATCTCATCCACCGCTTTTGCGCGGGATTACCACATGGACGGCGAAATCGCCGCCACGGCCGACGGCAAGATCACCGGCCTGCGTGTGAACGTGGTGGCCGACCACGGCGCCTTTGATGCCTGTGCCGACCCGACCAAGTTCCCGGCCGGCCTGTTCCACATCTGCTCGGGCTCGTACGACATCCCGGCCGCGCATGCCAGCGTGAAGGGCGTCTACACCAACAAGGCGCCTGGTGGCGTGGCTTACCGCTGCAGCTTCCGCGTGACGGAGGCTGTCTACCTGATCGAGCGCATGGTGGATGTGCTGGCGCAGAAGCTGGGCATGGACAAGGCCGAGATCCGCGCCAAGAACTTCATCCGCAAGGAGCAGTTCCCCTATACCAGTGCGTTTGGCTTCGAGTACGACTCGGGCGACTACCACACGGCGCTGGACAAGGTGCTCACGGCGGTGGATTACAAGGCCCTGCGCGCCGAGCAGGCCGCCAAGCGGGCCGACCCCAACTCACCCACCCTCATGGGTATCGGTCTGGTGACCTTTACTGAGGTTGTTGGCGCCGGCCCCAGCAAGATGTGCGACATCCTGGGCGTGGGCATGTTCGACTCCTGCGAGATCCGCATCCACCCCACCGGCAGCGCCATCGCCCGCATGGGCACCATCACCCAGGGTCAGGGCCACCAGACCACCTATGCGCAGATCATCGCCACCGAACTGGGCATCCCCAGCGAGGTGATCCAGGTGGAGGAGGGCGACACCTCCACGGCGCCCTACGGCCTGGGCACCTACGGCAGCCGTTCCACCCCGGTGGCCGGCGCGGCCATCGCGCTGGCGGCACGGAAGATCCACGCCAAGGCCCGCAAGATCGCGGCGCACCTGCTGGAGGTGGGCGAGAACGATCTGGACTGGGAGATCGACCGCTTCAACGTCAAGGGTGACCCGTCACGCCACAAGACGATGAAGGACATCGCCTGGGCGGCGTACAACAACGTGCCGGCCGGCCTGGAGATGGGCTTGGAGGCGGTGCACTACTACGATCCGCCCAATTTCACTTACCCGTTTGGCATCTACCTCTGCGTGGTGGATATTGACCGCGCCACGGGCGAAACCAAGATCCGCCGCTTCTACGCGCTGGACGACTGCGGTACCCGCATCAACCCCATGATCATCGAGGGCCAGATCCACGGCGGCCTGACCGAAGGTTTCGCGGTGGCGATGGGTCAGCAGATGCCCTTCGACGCCCAAGGCAACCTGCTGGGCAACACGCTGATGGATTACTTCCTGCCCACCGCGGTGGAAACGCCGAAGTGGGAGACGGACCACACCGTCACGCCCAGCCCGCACCACCCCATCGGGGCCAAGGGTGTGGCCGAGTCGCCGCACGTGGGCTCCATCCCGACCTTCACCTCGGCGGTGGTGGACGCGTTTGCTCACGTGGGTGTGACCGAGATGACCATGCCCCACACCAGCTACCGGGTCTGGAAGCAGCTCAAGGCCAGCGGCCTCGCGCTGTAAGCGTTCTTGAGGTGCGGGCGCGTCCCGCACCAGCCCCGTGTGGGCTGCACCTTTGCGCCATGAAGGCGCCTGGCCGCGACCTTCGCGGCCTTTTGATTTGACGTCTGAGAAGTTCAAGCAAGGATCAGGAGTCCATGGAAGTCATCCTCGACAAGCGCTATCCCCTCGAAGCTTCGGTGGAGCAGGCCTGGGCCGTGCTGTCGGACATCCGCGCCGTGGGCGGTTGCATGCCCGGCGCTCAGATCACCGACCAGCTGAACGACACGTACTACAAGGGCACGGTCAAGACCAAGGTGGGCCCTGCGTCCATGCAGTTCGGTGGCGAGATCGAGGTGCTCAGTGTGGACGCGGCGTCGCATGCCATGCAGATGGTGGGCAAGGGCGCTGACCGTGGTGGTTCGTCGGCCTCCATGAAGCTCTCGGCCCATGTCGAGCCGGGTGACACGCCCCAGACCTCGGTGTTGGTAGGTCAGGCCACGGTCACCGTCAGCGGCAAGCTGGCGCAGTTCGGCAGCCGCCTGCTGGTGCCGGTGTCCGACGCCATGCTGGCGCAGTTCGCCGACAACTTCCGCGCGGCCGCGGCCGCCGTGCC
>CAYSOD010000218.1:0-1400 GCA_964432385.1 uncultured Rubrivivax sp. | reverse complement strand
CCGGCAGCGGCAGCGCCCGCGCATGTGCCCGCACCGGCCTCGACAACGGCCCCGACCACCGTCCGTGCCCCGGCCGCGCCCGTCAAGGAGCTCAACGCCCTGTCGCTGATGTGGACGGTGTTCAAGTCCTGGCTGGGCGGTTTGTTCGGCAGGAAGTCCTGATGGACGAAGCCGGCCTGCGCCAGCGCCTGCACGAGGTGGGCTACATCGCCGACGAGGCGATGGCCACCACGCTGTGGCTGGCGGGTGAGTTGCAGCGGCCGCTGCTGCTGGAAGGCGATGCCGGCGTGGGCAAGACCGCGCTGGCGCTGGCCCTGGCCCGGGCGGGGGACCGTCGGCTGGTGCGACTGCAGTGCCACGAGGGGCTGGACCTCTCCCAGGCAGCCTACGAGTGGAACTACGGTCGCCAGTTGCTGGCCATCCGGCTGAGCGAGGCAGGGCCGTCCGGCTCTTCCAGCCCTTCAGGCGTTGCTGCAACTCCCGGAACTGCAGGCCCTCATGCGCTGCGGGAGGCCGACCTGTTTTCTCGCGACTACCTGCTGGAGCGGCCCTTGCTCGCGGCCATCGACAGCGAGCAACCCTGCGTGCTGCTGATCGACGAGGTGGACCGCGCTGACGAGGCCTTCGAGGCCTTTTTGCTGGAAGTGCTGGCCGACTGGCAGATCACCGTGCCCGAATTCGGGACCGTCAAGGCCCGGCATGTGCCCATCGTGCTGCTGACGAGCAACGGCACGCGCGAGCTGTCGGACGCGCTGCGCCGGCGCTGCCTGTACCACTGGCTGGACTATCCCTCGCTGGCGCGCGAGATCGACATCGTGCGCCGCACCCTGCCCGGTGCCGAGACGGCCCTGGTGGAGCAGGCGGTGGCCTTTGTGCAGCGCCTGCGCCGCGAGGACCTGGGCAAGACACCGGGTGTGGCCGAGACGCTGGACTGGGTGCGCGCCCTGCACCGCCTGAACTGGCGCGAGCTCGCCGACGACCCGGCGGCCATCGTCGCCACCTTGGGCTGCCTGCTCAAGACCCGCGAAGACCGCTTCCAAGTGGGGCCCGAGCGGGTCCGCCAGCTGGTGGAAGGCCGTCGCAGCGTGGGCGTGGCGGAGAAGGTGGCGGCGTGATGTCCCCCCTGCAAAGCATCGCCGGGTTTGCGGCGCTGCTGCGCGACCATGGCATGAAGGTGGGGGTGGCCGAGCAGCAGGCCTTTGTGCAGGTGGCGCTGGCGCTGCCCTTGCAGCGTTGCGCCCAGCTGAACCCCGCCTGGCGGGCCATCGCTTGCCGCGACGCCCGCGACTGGCGACGCTGGCCCGAGTTGTTCGAGACTTACTGGCACCCACCGCGCGTCAAAGGCACGGTCAAGGTGAGTGGCCAGACGCGGCCCTCGCGGGATCTTCGGCAGGTGGTGC
>CAYSOD010000217.1:0-6832 GCA_964432385.1 uncultured Rubrivivax sp. | reverse complement strand
CGCGCTCGTGATCGACACCGACAGCGACCACAACACCCAGGAAACGGCCAAGCGGGTGGCCAAGATGTACCTGGAGGAGGTCTTCCACGGCCGTTACCGCCGCATGCCCTCGGTGACGGAGTTCCCGAACGCCGAGCGCCTGAACGAGCTCATCATCGTGGGCCCCATCACCGTGCGCAGCGCCTGCTCCCACCACCTGTGCCCCATCGTCGGGCGCGTGTGGATCGGCCTGATGCCCAACGAGCACTCCAACCTCATTGGCCTGTCCAAGTACGCGCGCATCTGCGACTGGATCATGAGCCGCCCGCAGATCCAGGAAGAGGCGGTCACCATGCTCGCCAACGAGCTGCAGGACCGCGTCAAGCCCGACGGCCTGGCCATCGTGATGGAGGCCGACCACTTCTGCATGCACTGGCGCGGCGTGAAGGACAACGAATCCGCCATGGTCAACAGTGTCATGCGCGGAGCCTTCCTGAAGGATCCGAACCTGCGGCGCGAGTTCCTCTCATTGCTGCCCAAGCACGGAGACAGGTGACACCATGCTCGTTCGACTGATGTACGCCAGCCGCGCGGTGCCGGCCCTGGACCACGAAGAGCTGGTGACCATCCTGCGGCAGAGCAAGGCCAACAACCCCACGACGGGCGTGACCGGGGTGCTGTGCTTTTCCGGCGGCATCTTCCTGCAGGTGCTCGAAGGGGGGCGCAGTGCCGTCAACCGCCTGTACAACCGCATCGTCGCCGACCCTCGGCACACCGAGGTGGAGCTGCTGCTGTACGAGGAGATCGGCGAGCGGCGTTTTGCCAGTTGGTCCATGGGCCAGGTGAACATGGCCCGCTTGAACCCGTCGCTCCTGCTGAAGTACTCGGCCACCGCCGCGCTGGATCCCTTTGCGGTGTCGGGCAAGGTGTCGCTGGCGCTGTTCGAGGAGTTGGTGGCCACCGCGTCGGTGATGGGCCACGCCTGAACCTGCCCGTTGCGTCGGCGCACGACGCTGAGGTCGCGTGGTGTTTACCCTGTGGATAAGCCGGGCTTCTATATTCATACTTGCTCATATTAAGATTCTCGGTGCCGCTGCGGGGCCCAAGAGGCTGAGGGTTTCAAGCACCACAGGCAGCCCCCGCAGGGGTTCAGGCGGAAGGAACTGGGGTGACCGATCAGATGTCGGGCGAGGCGGGCAATGCGGCGAGCGACCGCGGAGCGCTTTCAGGGCGGCTGCTCAAGGCGCCGGAGAACTTCATCTCGCCGCAGGGCGTGCGCACCGTGTTCGCGCAGGCCAGGGCCGGGCGGCGCGACTTCATCCGGGCGGCGTTTGCAGCGGCCGCCGCGGGCACTGCCGCCGGCGCCCAGGCGCAGGCCAACCCCGTGCCGGCCGAAGGCGGTGACCCCCACATCCTGAACCTGCCCGCGCACACCACGGGCCTGGGCCAACCGGTGGTCACCGACGGCTACGGCAAGCCCTCGAAATTCGAATCCAACGTCCAGCGACGCCAGAGCCCAGGGCTGACGCAGACGGCGCAGGCCTCGGTGTCCTTCGCGCCGCTGCAAAGCCTGTTCGGCATCGTCACGCCCAGCGGCCTGCACTTCGAGCGCCATCACCAGGGCTGGTGGGACGTGGACCCGTCCCGGCACCGCCTCATGGTCAACGGCTCGGACGAGAAGCTGGTGAAGACGCCCAAGGTCTTCACCATGGACGAGCTCATGCGGCTGCCCTCGGTGAGCCGCTTTCACTTCATCGAGTGCGGGGCCAACACGGGCATGGAATGGGGCAACGTGGCCGTGCCGACCTGCCAGTACAGCCACGGCATGATCAGCTGCAGCGAGTTCACGGGCGTGCCGCTGAAGTTGGTGCTGGACATGTGCGGGGCGGACTTCAAGCGGGGGCGCTACGTGCTGGCCGAAGGCGCAGACGGCTCCTCCATGACCCGCACCATCCCCATGGAGATGGTGGAAAGCGGCGAAGTGCTGCTGGCCTACGGTCAGAACGGCGAGATGCTGCGCCCCGAGAACGGCTACCCGCTGCGCCTGGTGGTACCGGGTGTGCAGGGTGTGAGCTGGGTGAAGTACCTGCGCCGCATCGAGGTGGGAGACCAGCCCTGGGCCACCAAGGACGAGGCCATCCACTACATCGACCTGATGCCCAACGGCCTGCACCGGCAGTACAGCAGCATCCAGGAGTGCAAGAGCGTGGTCACCACGCCCTCGGGGGGGCAGGTGCTGCTGGACAAGGGCTACTACAGCATCACCGGCCTGGCCTGGTCGGGCCGTGGCAAGGTCCGGCGGGTGGACGTCTCGGTGGACGGCGGCGCCCACTGGCGCACCGCGCGCTTGCAGACCCCGGTGTTGTCCAAGTGCCTGACACGCTTCCAACTGGACTGGGTCTGGGACGGCCGGCCGGCCCTGATCCAAAGCCGCGCCATCGACGACACCGGCTACGTGCAACCCACCTACCGTCAACTGCGCGCCGTGCGCGGCACGCGCTCGATCTATCACAACAACAGCGTTCAGACCTGGCTGGTGCAGGAAAGCGGGGAGGTGAAGAATGTCCAGCTCTCCTGAGGCCGGTCTCCCGGGCAACAAGCCCGTCGCCCCGAGGGGGCCGAACTCCAACCACACCAAGACCGCAAGGGCGCGCAATGCGCTCGTCTCGGGGGCGATGGCGGTGGCGATGATGATGGGAGTGACGGGGCTGGCCTCATGGGCCGCAGCCGCTCAACCGGCCGGCAGCTACCCCGGCATCGGCCGCGCCGCCACGCCCAAAGAAGTGGCCGCCTGGGACATCGACGTGCGTCCGGATTTCAAGGGCCTGCCCAAGGGCAGCGGCACCGTGGCCCAGGGCATGGAGATCTGGGAGACCAAGTGCGCCTCCTGCCATGGCATCTTTGGCGAGAGCAACGAGGTGTTCACGCCCTTGATTGGCGGCACCACCAAGGACGACATCAGGACCGGCCGGGTCAAGCGCCTGACCGACGAGTCGTTTCCCGGCCGCACGACCATGATGAAGGTGCCCCACGTGTCCACGTTGTGGGACTACATCAACCGCGCCATGCCGTGGAACGCGCCCAAGACACTCCAGGTCGACGAGATCTACGCGGTGACGGCCTACATGCTCAACATGGCCGAGGTGCTGCCCGAGAACTTCACGCTGTCGGACCGCAACATCGCCGACGTGCAGAAGCTGATGCCCAACCGCAACGGCATGAGCACCGACCACGGCATGTGGCCCGGCAAGGGCCTGGGCAACGGCAGCAAGCCCGACGTGCGGGCCACGGCCTGCATGAAGAATTGCGCCACCGAGGCCCGGGTGGCCTCGTTCCTGCCTGACCATGCGCGTAACGCCCACGGCAACCTGGCCGAGCAAAACCGGCAAGTGGGGGCGCAGCTTGGCGCGGACACCACCCGACCAGCCGCAACTGCGGGCGCCGCGCCGGCCCGGCCGGCCGCGCAGGCGCAACCCGCTCCAGCGGCCAAGACCGGAGGCAGCTTGGACTCTGCGGCCGCGCTGGCCCTGTTTGCCAAGCACAACTGCTCGGCCTGCCACGGCGTGGACCGCAAGATGCTCGGCCCCTCCATGCAGGAGGTGGCCCGGAAGTACGCTACCCGAGGAGACCGTGTGGAATACCTGAATGGCAAGATACTGGGTGGAGCGGTCGGCGCGTGGGGGGCGATCCCCATGCCGGCTCAGAACATTCCCCGGGCGGACGCCCAGACGCTGGCCCAATGGGTGGCCAGCGGCGCCAGCCGGTGAGAGCCCGCCCGTCACCGCGACCTGATGCACACCCCTGAACCCGGGGCTTTCCCAGAAATTTCCCAGAAATGGAGTACCCGATGATGATCCACCGCCGCGAGATGCTCGGCCACAGCGCCGCGCTGATGAGCCTGCTGGCCACGGCCGGCCTTCTGCCGCAGGCCGCCCATGCCGCCTGGACGCAAGCGGCTTTCGAGGCCAAGTCGATGGCCGACTCGCTCAAGGCCCTGGGCAGCGGGGCCTTCACCGAAAGCAAGGACATCACCCTGACCGGGCCGGACATCGCCGAGAACGGTGCCGTCGTGCCCGTGGGCTGCTCCACCAACCTGCCCGGGGTCCGCCGCATGGCCCTGCTGGTGGAAAAGAACCCGAGCGTGCTGGCCGCCGTCTTCGATGTGAGCGACGCCGTGGACGCCAACTTCAGCACACGCGTGAAGATGGGTCAATCGTCCAACGTCTTTGCCGTGGCCATGATGGCCGACGGGCGCATGCTGTACGGCGTGAAGGAAATCAAGGTGACGCTGGGAGGCTGCGGTGGGTAAGCCGCACGTGAAGGCGTGCATGCGCGCGGCTTCATGTTCGACAAACCAACCCAGTTCTGCGAGGTCGCGGGCACTGCCCCGCTCTGATTCTTCCCACAGCAACCATTTCTGATCTAGGAGAGACACCATGGGAGACCCGATGCGCATCCGCGCCCAGATGGCTGGCGACAAGGCCAATGTGCGCGTGCTGATGAGCCACGAGATGGAAACCGGCCAGCGCCGCGACGCCGCCGGCAAGATCATCCCGGCCTGGTTCATCCAGGAAGTGACCGCCCTGCACAACGGCCGTCAGGTGATGCGTGCCGAATGGGGCACGCCGGTGTCGAAGAACCCGTTCCTGCAGTTCTTCGTCAAGGGCGCCAAAGCAGGCGACAAGATCACCATCACCTGGGTGGACAACAAGGGCGACAAGCGCACTGACGAGGCCACGGTCAGCTGACCAGGCGTGCACCGCCCGGCCCCCCGGGGGCCCACAAGGAGACACATGAAGCACTTCATGATCGCGATCAGCGCGCTGGCCCTGGCCGGTGCGGCCTGGTCGCAGACCAAGTCGGCTGCTGAGGGCATTGCGGAGTACCGCAAGCTGCTGGAGGACGGCAATCCCGCCGATCTGTTCGAGGCCAAGGGCGAAGGCCTGTGGAAGCAGAAGCGCGGGCCGAAGAACGCCACCCTCGAAGCCTGCGACCTGGGCAAGGGCCCGGGCGTGATCAAGGGGGTGTTCGTCGAGCTGCCCCGCTTCTTTGCCGACACCGGCAGGGTCATGGACCTGGAGACCCGCCTGGTGCACTGCATGGCCACGCTGCAAGGCTTTGACGCGGCCGAGATCGCACGGACCCCCTTCGGCCGCGGCGAGATGGCCAACGTCACCGCCCTGGCCACTTGGGTGGCAGCCGAGTCGCGCGGCTTGCGCTTCAATCTGTCCCAGGCCCACCCCGAGGAGCGGCGCAGCTACGAGATCGGCAAGCGCGCGTTCTTCTTTCGCGGCGGCACGCATGACTTCTCCTGCGCCGGCTGCCACTCGGCCGACGGTCAGCGCATCCGCCTGCAAGACCTGCCCAACCTGACGAAGAACCCGGGTGACGGCGTGGGCTTCGCCGCCTGGCCGGCTTACCGGGTCAGCAACGGCGAGATGTGGGGCATGCAGTTGCGCCTGAACGACTGCTACCGCCAGCAGCGCTTCCCCTACCCTGGCTTCGGTTCTGAAGTGACGATCGCTCTGGGCACCTACATGGGCGTCAACGCCAAGGGTGCGGCGTCGATCGCCCCGGCCATCAAGCGCTGAAGGAGGCCACCGCCATGACGAGGATCATCACCACCGCGCTGGCCCTGCTGGCCTGCGCCCTGGTGGCCGGCTGCGCTGCGCCCGGCCCCAACGCCCGGGAACTGGATCTGCAGGCACGCAGCATCATCCAGACCTCCTTCCGAGAGCAGGGCATCGCCAAGCTCGACCGCATCCAGCAGGACCTGGGCCAGGCCGCATGCTCCAGCGACAAGCCCCCCTCCGAGGAAGTGGCCGAGCAGATCCGGGCCGAGGCCCTGGCCAGCGTCAAGTGGCCTGCGGGCGGGCAGTACTTCGGCAACTGGGTCGAGGGCGAGCGCATCGCGCAGAGCGGCCGCGGCATGACCTGGACTGATGCATCGGCCGAGCCGCGGGCCAACGGCGGCAACTGCTACAACTGCCATCAGATCGACAACCGGGAACTGTCCTACGGGACGATCGGCCCTTCGCTGTGGAACTACGGCAAGAACCGCGGCATCACCGACGTGACGGCCGAGGCCGTGGCGCCCATCATCCACTACACCTGGGTCAAGCTGTGGAACAGCAAGGCCTACGCCGAGTGCTCCAACATGCCGCGTTTCGGCCACAAGAACCTGCTCAACGAGGAGCAACTTCGGCACCTGATGTCCCTGCTGCTGGACCCGCGCTCGCCAGTCAACCGCTGAGGTCGGCATGTCCCAGCGGGGTGCGGCCTCCACCATGATCGAGCCCTGACCGTGAGCCTGTCCAAACGCGAATTCCTCCAGGTCCTCGGGGCCGCCTCGGTGGCCGGTATGGCGCTGGGCCGCTTCGACCATGCCGACGCCGCCACCGCCGAGGAGGCGCTGTACGACCTGCCCCCGCTCGGGCGAGGGGCGGGCTTCGTCAGCTTCCTGCACATGACCGACTGCCACGCGCAGTTGTTGCCCATCCACTTTCGCGAGCCCAGCGTCAACCTGGGGCTGGGCTCGATGCAGGGCCAGATCCCGCACCTGGTGGGTGAGCACCTGCTGAAGGCGGCAGGGGTGCCGGCAGGCTCGGCGCTGGCCCATGCCTACACCTACCTGGACTTCGAGGCCGCAGCGCGCCGCTACGGCAAGGTGGGGGGCTTTGCCCACCTGGCCACCCTGGTCAAGCGCCTGAAGGCCTCGCGGCCCGGCGCGCTGCTGCTGGACGGCGGTGACACCTGGCAGGGTTCGGCCACCTCGCTGTGGACCAATGCGCAGGACATGGTGGACGCCTGCAAGGCGCTCACAGTGGACGTGATGACCGGCCACTGGGAATTC
>CAYSOD010000216.1:0-6852 GCA_964432385.1 uncultured Rubrivivax sp. | reverse complement strand
ACCCAGTGCGCGCTCCCGGGCTCACACGGTTCACGCGGATCCTGAGGCCGCCCGCCGGCGTGGTGACACTTGAGACGGGCAGCGCCATCCCGGCCGGGTCACACGTCACTGCCTCGATGTGCCTTCGGTGGGTGCGGTGCGCTTGGGGCTGTTGCCTGAAGCCCCGCTCCACCCGATCCGGGCTCAGTGCACCCAGGCCTCACCCGTCTCACGCGCCCGGCCCCTTGGCGGCCGCTGCGGGTCCAGCCCCAGGTGCGTCAGGATCTTCTCGATCACCAGCGGGGCCCTGCGCGATACACAGCCCTGTCTGCGGCGCGGCTGCCCGTCAAGACGGCGCTGCGTCAACGCGCCTTGGGCTGCCCCACTCCCATGCGCCGACTGACGAACACCACGGCGATCACGGCGAGCGAGAAGCCGACCGTCACCACGTCCAGCCGCTCGCCAAGTACGGGCACCGCAAACAGCAACGCCAGGAAGGGCTGGATCAGCTGCACCTGGCTCACGCGCACGATGCCGCCCATCGCGAGACCTCCGTACCAGGCAAAGAAGCCCAGCCACATGGAGAAGAGGCTGACGTACAGCAGGCCGCCCCAGGCGGCCAGACTGGGCGTGGTGTCTACCGGCCACCACCACAGCGTGGCGGGCAGGGTCAGCGGCAGCGAGCCCACCACTACCCAGCAGATCACCTGCTGGGCCGGGATCACGCTCGACACACGGGCACCGGCCACGTAGGCGATGGCCGTGGACAGCACCGCCAGCAGCAGCCAGCCGTCGGCCGGCACCAGGCGGCCGCCGCCCTTCCACAACGCAAAGGCCATCACCAGCGCACAGCCTGCCAGCGCACAGACCCAGAAGCCGACCGAAGGCCGCTGGCGAAGCCACAGCGCCCCCACCACCGCCGTGCCCAACGGGATGATGCCGGTGACCACGGCCGCGTGCATGGCCTCCACCTCGCGCAGCGCCAGGGCAATGCACAGCGGAAAACCCACCACGGTGCCAGCCGCGCAGAGCGCCAACGGTGCCCAGTGCCGGCGCGCGGGTACCGGGGCCCTCACCCAGCGAAGGTAGACGATGCTGAGCAGCCCCGCCAGCGCCGCGCGCGCCGCGGTGACGAAAGCGGGGGACATCTGCGGTGCCGAAGCGTCGCCCACCGCCAGGCGCGTCATCGGAAAGGTCATGGCGAAGATGACCACCCCCACGAACCCCAGCAGCAGGCCGCGTCGGATCTGGGCAGGGGTAGGGGCAACGGGCGACTTATCGGCCTTCAATCAGGGCCTCCACTCACAACACCGCCATCCACGCCGCCGTGGCCACCAGCACGGCCGACAGTGCCCGGTTGAACCAGGCCAGTCTCTGGCCCTCCGCCAGCCAGGAGCGCAGGGCCGAGCCGATGAGGGCGTAGGTGAAGTTGCTGGCCAGGCCATAGGCCATCATCAGCGGCAGCACGATGGCCAGGCGCGGGGCGATGGGCTCGGCCACGGTGATCCAGCCGGCGCTGATCATCAGCGCGTTCATCCAGGCCTTGATGTTGACGAACTGCAGCATGACGCCCTGCCAGAACCCGACGCGCAAGCCGCCGTTGGCCTCGGCCATGCGCGCGGTGGTGGCCAGCTTCCAGGCCAGCCACAGCATGTAGGCCAGGCCGAGCACCTTGATCGCGCCGCGCAGCACCGGCGCGGCCTGGATGAGGGCGCCCAGCCCCCCCGCGCAAGCCAGCAGCAGCAGGCCCCAGCCAAACGGTACGGCCAGGATGAAAGTCATGGCGCGCTTCAAGCCGCCGTTGGCGGCCAGGGCCGCCGACAAGGTGGTGTTGGGCCCGGGCGTGAAGGCCATGGCCGTGGAGAACACCAGCAGCGCAGCGAGTTCGGAGGAAGTCATGAAATCGTGGTGGGCCTTCTGGCAAGAAGGCGGTTTCCAGAGGGCAAGCGCATCACGCCGCGGCCGCCAGCACCTGCTCGATCAGGCGGTGCGTGGCCAGGGCCTCCTCGCCCGTGACGAGCGGATCTCGGCCTTCGACGATGGCGTCAAGGAAGTCGGCAATGAGTGCTCGATGGGCGTCGTGCGGAAAGTCCATGATGGCCGCGCCGCTGCCACCCGGGCCTTCGGCCTCCACGGTCTCCTCGCGTCCGTCGTGCCAGCGCACCTGCAACCGGCCCGCCGCCAGGCTGGCTGCGCCGCGGCTGCCGGCGACCTCAAGCACTTCCGGCGAGCCGGGGTACAGCGCCGTGGTGGCCATCAGCAGGCCCGGGGCACCGTGGCCCAGGCGCAGCAGCGCGGCGGCGTAGTCCTCGGTTTCCATGCGGTGCACGGCGGTGGTGGTGGCCTGCGCGGCGTGCACGGCGCTCACGCCCACCAGGCTGCGGAACAAGTCCAGCGAATGGATGGCCTGCGTCAGCAGCACGCCGCCGCCATCGCGCCCACGCGTGCCGCGCCCGGGCTGGTCGTAGTAACCCGCCTGGGGCCGCCACCAGGGCACCCGCACCGTGGCGAACTGCACTTCACCCAAGGCCCCTTCGTCCAACAGGGCGCGCAGGCGCTGCGAGCCCGGGCGGAAACGGTGCTGCAGCACGACGCCGAAGCGCAATCCCGAGGCGCGCGCGCACTCCACCAGGGCCTGCGCGCGCGGCAGGGAAGTCTCCAGCGGCTTTTCCACCAGCGTGTGCTTGCCCGCTTGCAGGCAGCGGGAAGCGATGTCCAGGTGCGTGCCCGCAGGCGTGGCCACGATCACGGCCTGCACGTCGGGGTCCGCCAGCGCGGCGTCCAAGTCGGCCGTGGCGGCGAGTTGGCCGTTGAACGGACCCAGATCGGCCTGGGTCGGGCGCCGGCATACCGCGTAGCGCAGTTCGATGCGGTGCTGCAAATCGGCCAGGCTCTTCAAGTGCGGTTGCGAGCCAGGTCCCAGGCCGATGAGGGCCAGGCCGATACGGGTCATGCTGGGGCTCCCGATGTCGCCAGGGCATCTGCCTCCAGGGCCAGCCGGCACACGGTGAACACATGCTCCTGGGTCATGGCCGTCTGCGTGCGCTCGCGCACATCGTGCAGGAAGGCCTGGAAGAAGGTGAGGGGCTCGGCACTGCAGTCGATGTGGCGTGTGCCGCGCGCATCGGCCAGGAACAGGTGGTTGGTGCCAGGCCGCCCTTCGATGTCCAGGTACTTGCGGATCTCGATCGAGCCCGTGGTGCCCAGGATGAACAGCCGCCCGTCGCCCCAGGTGGGCAGGCCGTCGGGGGTGAACCAGTCCACGCGCACGTAGCCCCGAGGCTGACTTGGCTGCCCGGGCCGGCTGCACAGCACGATCTCGCCGAAATCCTGGAAGTCGCCCTCCGTCTGCATGCCGTGATGGCCCACGGCGGCGTGCACCACCTGGGCCTCCTGCGCGCACGTGAAGACCAGGAACTGGTCGATCTGGTGCGAGGCGATGTCCACCAGGATGCCGCCGAACTGCTGACGGTCGAAGAACCAGCCCGGGCGCAGGGCGCGGTTCAGGCGGTGCGGGCCCAGACCCACGGTCTGCACCACGTCGCCAATGGCGCCATCGGCCACCAGGCGCCGGGCCACCTCCACCGCCGGCACGATGTGGCGCTCGGAAAAGCAGATCGAGAAGATGCGCCCGGTCTCGGCCACGGCGGCCTGCACCTGCGCCAGTTGTTGGAACGAGGTGACGCCGGGCTTGTCCACCAGCACGTCCTTGCCGCGGCGCAGGGCCTGTACCGCCAGCGCAGCGCGCTCTGCGGGCACGGCGGCACTGACGATCAGGTCCACCGTCGGGTCGTCGAGCAGCGCGTCGCGGTCGTCCACGGCACGCAGCGCAGGAAAGCGCTCGCGCACGCCCTCCAGCACCTTGGGGTCGCTGGTGCCGGTCCAGTAGCCGGCGCACTGTGCACCGGCTGCGAGCAGTTCACCGATCAGGTGGTAGATGTGCCGGTGGTCCAGGCCAATGGCAGCGAAAGTGGTCATGGGCAGGTGAAAGGGTGGCCTCAGGCATCAGGGCCGGGGGGAAGAAAGACCCCTCCAGACGCACCGACCATACACCAGGCCCCGCCCAGGGTTGGCAGGCCTCCGACAGCGTTGCATCAGGGTTTGTGCGGGTGCGGCGCGCCGCTATCATGAACTTCGAAACCCCGCACAAGAACACGCGAGAAGCCCACATCACCGGCCCGACGAACTCGGAGGAGACCCTTGAGCCTGCACACCCCTGGCCTCGAGCACCGGCATGCCGGGCTTGCCGCGCTGTCGTCGCGCTATGTGAACTGCGACGAATTGCCCTGGACCCCCACGCCCTACCCCGGCATCCGCCTCAAGGTGCTCATGCAGGACCCGGACACCGGCTTGCAGACGGTGCTCACGCAAATGGACCCTGGCGCCGTGCTGCCCGATCACGAGCATGTCGATCTGGAGCAGAGCTGGGTCCTGCAGGGCCGTCTGGTGGATCACGAGGGCGAAGTCACCGCAGGCAATTTCGTCTGGCGTCCCGCGGGCAGCCGGCACAGCGCCCACGCACCCGAAGGTGCCTTGGTGCTGGGCATCTTCCACAAGCCCAACCGCTTCTTCGGATGAGCCCAAGATCCCCCGCTGCACGGCTGGAGCCGCGCGCATGAAATTTGGCGATTTCGTCAAGGTCAAGGGCCTGGAAGGCGCGGCAGGCTTTCGCGAGAACCTGCAACGCCTGGGGCTGGAGATGCCCTGCGACGACGAGGTGGCGCTGGGCGGGGCCTCGCCCCTGGCGCAGCCGCTGCAGGTGCACGGCTGGACCATCGGCAACCGCTGGTGCGTGCAACCCATGGAAGGCTGGGACGGGCAGGCCGACGGCCGGCCTTCCGAGAACACGCTGCGCCGCTGGCGGCACTTCGGCGCCTCGGGCGCGAAGCTGGTGTGGGGCGGCGAAGCGGTGGCGGTGCGGCACGACGGCCGCGCCAATCCGCAGCAGCTGGTGATCAACGACCACACGCAAGGTGACATCGCCCGGCTGCGCGATGAACTCATCAGCGAGCACCGCCGGGCCATGGGCAGCGACGAAGGCCTGGTGATTGGGCTGCAGCTCACGCACTCGGGGCGATTCTGCAAGCCCAACGACCCCGCGCGCATGGAGCCGCAGGTGCTGTTCCGCCACCCGCTGCTGGACGGACGGTTCGGGCCGGCCGAGCGCATCCGCGTGATGGAAGACGGCGACATCCGCGCCTTGATCGACGACTTCGTCACCGCCGCCAAGCGGGCGCGCGACATCGGCTTTGACTTCGTCGACCTCAAGCACTGCCACGGCTACCTGGGGCACGAGTTTCTGGCCGCCAAGACGCGGCCGGGCGACTATGGCGGGACGCTCGAGAACCGCACACGTTTCCTGCGCGAGCTGGTGGCCGGCATCCGCGCCGAGGCGCCCGGCCTGGAGATGGGCGTGCGGCTGTCGGCCTTCGACTTCCTGCCCTACCGGGCCGACCCTGCACGCTCCACGCCCGAACTGCTGGGCCCGGGCGTGCCCGTGGAACATGGCACCGCCCTGCCCTACCGCTACGGCTTCGGCCCGGACGAGCAGGACCCTACGCAGTCGGGCCTGGAAGAAGCCGTAGGCTTTATCGAGGTGGCACGGGATCTGGGCATCAGGCTCTTCAACATCACGCTGGGCAGCCCGTACTACAACCCCCACCTGACGCGCCCCGCGCTCTACCCACCGTCCGACGGTTACCAGCCGCCCGAAGACCCGCTGGTGGGCGTGATGCGGCACCTGGCGGCCGTGCGCGACCTGAAGCAGCGCTTTCCAGACCTGGTGTTTGCGGGCAGCGGCTACACCTACCTGCAGGAGTTCCTGCCGCAGGTGGCGCAGGCCGTGGTGCGCGAGGGCTGGACGGACTTCGTCGGCCTGGGCCGTCTGATGCTGGCCTACCCCGAGATGCCCGCCGACCTGCTGGCGGGCCGGCCCCTGCAGCGCAAGCGGCTGTGCCGCACTTTCAGCGACTGCACCACTGCGCCACGCAACGGTATGGTGTCGGGCTGCTACCCGCTGGATACCCACTATAAGAAGTCGCCCCAGATGGCGCAGCTCACGCTCGTGAAGAAGGCCGCGCGGCTGGCGTGAGGCAGGCGCGCCGCGGTAACCATTGCAAGACCTCCTTTTGAGTCCGTTCACCACCCCCACAACACCAGGAGACACCCATGCTCAAGCGTAAGTTCCTCACCACCACCCTCGCCGGCGCCGCCGTGCTCGCCTTCAGCGCCACAGCTCAAGCACAGTGGAAGCCCAACAAGCCCATCAACCTGATCGTGCCCTGGGCCGCTGGAGGTTCCACCGATCAGGTCACCCGCGTGACTGCGGCCGAGCTCGAGAAGGTGCTGGGCCAGAAGATCGTGGTGGTCAACCAGCCGGGCGCTGCTGGCTCCATCGGCAGCAAGAACGCCTGGGACGCACCGCGCGACGGCTACACCTGGACGGCTGGCGCTGCACAAGACCTGGGGGCTTACCAGTCGCTGGGCATGCTCAACGCCGGCATCAGGGACTGGCACCTGTTCCTGAACGTGGCCAACATTGCGGTGGTGGGCGTCAACCCCTCCACCCCCTGGCAGAACGTGGGTCAGCTGATCGAGGCGATGAAGGCCCGGCCCGACATCAAGGTGGCCACCGCCGGCGTGACCTCCGGCGGCCACAACGCCATGGAAGCCATCGCCCGCGCCACGGGCGCCAAGTACCGCCACGTCACCTACGACGGCGGCAACCCAGCAGTGGTCGCCACGGTGGCCGGCGAAGCCGAGGTCACTACGCAGCTGGCGGTCGAAATGGCCGAGATGATCAAGGCCAAGCGTCTGCGTCCCCTGGCGGTGGTGGCCGATACGCCGCTGACGATCGAAGGGGTGGGGACCATT
>CAYSOD010000215.1:0-6856 GCA_964432385.1 uncultured Rubrivivax sp. | reverse complement strand
CTGCCGGGAATCAGGAGCAGTCGGGCGTTGCGCACTCGCTTGAGCGCCGTCTCCATCACCCCCAGCTCTGGCGGGTTGCGTTCGTCGTCGGCTGAATTGATGGCCAACACTGCCGCCTGGATGCGCTCCAGATGGGGCGATGGATCGTAGTCGCCGGAAGACTCCCACTGGTACAGGTGGTCGTTGGCGTCGCCTGCAAACGGGCCTTGCAGCCTCTGGTCCAGCAGCTGGTCCGCCTTCTGGCGTGTAGGGGCGGCCTTGAACAGTGCCTGGTTGCCACCGTTCGTACCGATGGCGTAGAAGACCGAGGCGAACTGCAGGCTTCGCGGCTGCTTCGTATAGTTGCCACCCTGCCATTCGGGGTCATTACGGATGGAATCGGCAATCAGCCTGCGCATCATCCAGTTGCGACCTGACATTGCTGTGGGCATGGAGGCCATCGGCACGGCCGCATCCATCATCTGCGGGTACTTGTGCGCCCAGATCCAGGTCTGCATGCCGCCCATCGAGTTGCCGATCACCAGGCGCAAGCGCTTGATCCCCAGGTGCTCGGTCACGAGCCGGTACTGCGCATCGACCATGTCGTCGTAGTTGTAGCGCGGGAACTTGGCGCGCAGCCCGTCGGAAGGCTTGGATGACTTGCCCGTTCCAATGGCGTCGGGCAGGATGATGAAGTAGCGGCTGGCGTCCAGCGGCTGCCCGGGGCCGAAAAGTTCGCCGCCAAAGGCCGGACTCAGCATGCCGACGCCGGTTCCCGTGGTGCCGTGCAGCACCAGCACAGGTTCACCGGTGGGCGCCCCCAGGGTGGTGTAGTTCAGGCGCAACTCGGGCAGGACTTCACCCGTGTGAAAACGGAAGTCGCGCACGACCCACTGGCCCTCGCGTGGGGTGGGCGGGCCGCCCTGCGCAAGAGCTGTCTGCGCAAAGGCCGCCAGTGCCAGGCCGGCGAGCGCCGCGGCTGCCGCCAACCGCCCCACAAATCGGGCTGCGCAGGTCGTCAAGGCCTGTAGCGAACCGGCCCGGCCGTACAGGTATCGGCTTGCAACCCAACCGTTGATGGCGTTCATGGACGCGTCTCCTTGTGATGAATGAACGTGACCGTCCATCGTCGACCAGAACGCTGCCCCACCACAAGCCCGGGTCAACCCGACGACTGCGCCGCCCAGCGCGCGCAGATCGCGTGCAGTCTCTCCAGCCCATCCGTCAGCGCCGCGGGGCCGGGCTGCAGGATGTCGCAGGACTTGATCTCGTGCAGCTCACCGTGGCGCACCGCCGGCACTCTGGCCCAGCCCGCGCGCGCCGCCACCTTCTCGGGGCGGAACTTCTTGCCGCACCAGGAACCGATGATGAGGTCGGGCGCGCGCCGGGCAGGCTCTTGCGCATCGGCGATCACGCGGTCGCGGCCCATCGATTGCAGCGCCAGTTCGGGAAAGACGTCGTCGCCGCCCGCCACGGCGACCAGCTCCGACACCCATTGGATGGCGCTGATCATCGGCTCGTCCCACTCCTCGAAGTAGACGCGCGGCCGGCGCGGCCAGGTGCTCGCCGACTGGGCGATCTGCGCATGCCGCGCCTGGCACTGCGCGATCCAGGCCTCGGCCTGCGCTTGCGCACCCACCAGCCCCGCCACCAGGCGCAGCGTCTGGAAGATCTGCGCCACGCTGCGCTGGTTGGTCACCAGCACGTTCAACCCGGCGCGAATGAGCTTGTCGGCCAGCGCCGCCTGCATGTCGGAAAAGCCGATCACCAGGTCGGGCTCCAGCGCCACGATGCGGTCGATCTTGCCGTCCAGGAAGGAACTGATACGCGGCTTCTCCTGGCGCGCCCGCGGCGGCCGCACCGTGTAGCCGCTGATGCCCACGATGCGCTGCTCCTGCCCCAGCAGGTACAGCCACTCGGTGGTCTCCTCGGTCAGGCAGACGATTCGCTGTGGGTAGGAGTCGGTCATCCGCGGGATTGTGGCGGCCGCCGCTGGCCATCGAGACACTGGGTGACACTGAGCGTTTGTGAAGCATCCCCGTACATCCGCGCGGGCGCGCCGACATGCGTCACAAACTCTGAAGACATCTCCCCAACGGACCCTGCCCATGCTCACCGACTCCCCGGCCCTGACCCAGACCCGAGCCTGGGTGGAACAAGCCGTCATCGGCCTGAACCTGTGCCCCTTCGCCAAGGCACCCCAGGTCAAAGGCTTGGTGCGCTACGTGCAAAGCGAAGCCAGCGACCCCGCGGGTCTGCTGACGGACCTGATAGACGAACTGCGGCGCCTGGCCAAGGCGCCGCCCGAGCGTCTGGAGACCACGCTGCTGGTGCACCCGCAGGTGTTCACGGACTTCGCGGACTTCAATGACTTCCTCGGCGTGGCCGAAGACGCCGTGGCCGACCTGGGGCTGGAAGGCGTGATCCAGGTGGCCAGCTTCCACCCCGACTACCGTTTCGAGGGCACCACGTCCGACGACATCACCAACGCCACCAACCGCTCACCCCACCCCACGCTACACCTGATCCGCGAGGACAGCATCGACCGGGCGGTGGCGGCCTTCCCGGAAGCCGAGACGATCTACGAAGCCAACATGGCGACGATGGAGCGGTTGGGGCCAGGGGGATGGGCAGCACTCCGGGAAATTTGGATATCCCGGGACAGAACATAGCCCGCCCTGCGCCATTGGGCCGTATCGGTCTTATGGTTCCCGGATCGCCACAGCCCTCTCAGTGGCCAGCGTCTTTCGCCTCTGACCTCTGGCTGCCAAACACCTGCGCCAGGACGAACATCAGCGTGGTCACCCCGATCATGATCGTGGAGATGGCTGCGATGGTCGGATCAATCTGGTCACGCAGGGCCAGGAACATCTGGCGGGTCAGCGTGGAGTTGGCGCCGCCCGAGACGAACAGCGCCAGGATCACCTCGTCAAACGAGGTGAGAAACGACAGCACCGCCGCAGAAACGACGGCAAAACGGATCTGCGGCAGCGTGACGGTGAGGAATGCGCGCGGGCGCGAGGCGCCCAGGCTGCGCGCCACCATCTCCTGGTTCATGTCAAAGCTCTTGAGCGCCGAGGCCACGACGATCATCACGATGGGCACGGCCAGCATGGCGTGCGCCAGCACCAGGCCCATGAGCGAGTTGTTCAGCTTGACCTTGACGTAGACATAGAACACGCCGACCGCTATGAGAATCACAGGCACGATCATGGGCGTGATGAGCAGCACCTGCAGGGCGCGCGCCACGCGCAGGCGCGAGGCGCTCAAGCCATAGGCGGCCAGGGTGCCGATGGGCGTGGCCAGGAGCGAGGTCAGTGCAGCGGCCTTCAGTGAAGTGAAGGTGGCGTCGCGCCAGGTGGCTGATGCGAAGTAGTGCTCGTACCAGCGTAGCGACCACTTCTTGGGCGGGAACTCCAGGTACTGCGAGGCCGAGAACGACATCGGGATCACGATGAGCGTGGGGATCAGCAAGAAGGCAAGCACCGCGCCCGCGAGCGCGTACAGCCACAGCCTTGAGCGGTGCGTGATCTGCGTGGCGCTGGCCGGGCGGTCCAGCCATCGCAATGGTTGGCTCGGGCCTTGGACGGTCACCGGCTGGCTCCCAGCAGCTGCTCCAGCCGCGTCAATCGGGACGCCAGCCACAGCAGGACCATGGTGGACACCAACAACACCACGCCCAGCGAGCTCGCCGCACCCCAGTTGAAAAACAGCTCGATGTCGTTGGCGATCTGGTTGGACACCATGATGATCTTGCCGCCGCCCAGCACGGCCGGCGTGACGTAGAAGCCCAGGCAGATCACGAACACCAGCAACGCACCCGCAAAAAGACCGGGCAGCGACAGAGGCAGGAACACGGTCCAAAACGCCCGCGTGGGGCTGGCGCCCAGGTTGGCCGCGGCCTTCATGCAGTCCTGATCGATGGAGCGCATGGAGTTCAGAACCGGCAGCACCAGGAAGGGCAGCATGATGTGCACCATGCCGATCAAGGTGCCGGCCAGGTTGTGCACCAGAGGCAGCGGCTGGTCCCACCAGCCCAGCTCGATACCCCAGGTGTTGATCAGGCCACGCCGCTGCAACAGCACCAGCCAAGCATAGGTGCGCACCAGCAGCGAGGTCCAGAAGGGCAGCATCACCGCGATCAGGCACAGGTTGGCCGCTCTGCGGGGCAACTGCGACAGCACATAGGCCAGCGGGTAGCCCAGCAGGATGCACAGACCCGTGGTCAGCAGGCTGACCTGGAAGGTGGCGCCGAAGATTCGGGCATAAGACGGCTGCTCCACCATGCGCCGGTAGTGCATGAGCGACAGGCTGCCGTCATCGGCCAGGAAGCTCAGTCCGAACAGCCAGGCGATGGGCAACACCATCGTCACCACCACCAGCGCGAGCGCGGGCCCGCTCAGGCTCAGCAACTGCCAATGTTCACGGCGCTCGTCACGCCGCAGAGCGGCCGCGTTCAGCCCCTCAGGCGCGCTGGCGGGGCCCCTTGGCAGCCGTGCGGATGGCGTTGACCCCTGCATGCTCAGCCCGAGCCTTCCTCGGAAATCAGCACTGCATCGGCGGCATCGAAGTCCAGGACCACCTGCTCGCCACGGGTCGGTATGCGGTCCAGCGCGCCCGCGCTGGCAATGCCGCGGGCGCTGATGCGGCTGCCGTCCTCCAGCACCGCCCGCACGAGGAAGGTGTCACCCTGGTAGATCACGTCGCCCACCCGGGCGGGCAAGCCGTTGGCTCGCCCACCGTCCTGAACAACTGTCCCGACCTGACCTGCGGCGATCACCCGCACGCGCTCCGGCCGCAGCATCAGCCAGGCACGGGCCCGGTTCAGGCCACCCGCGGCGCCCGCGGACGCCGCCGCGTCCTCTCGTCGCTGCGCGTCGAGCGCCAGCGGTTGCCCGCGCCAGGCCCAGCCTCCCGCCTCGGCCTGCACCGGCAGGAAGGAGGACTCGCCGATGAACTCAGCCACAAAGCGGCTGGCAGGCCGGTCGTACAGCACACGCGGAGCGTCCACCTGCATGAGACGTCCGCCAGAGATGACGGCCACGCGGTCGGACATGGTCAAGGCTTCTCGCTGATCGTGCGTGACGTACACGGTGGTCATGCCCAGTTCGTCGTGCAGTTGACGCAACTCGATCTGCATGGACTCGCGCAGCTGCTTGTCCAACGCCGACAGGGGCTCGTCCATCAGCAGGATGCGGGGCTCGAAGACGATGGCGCGCGCCAGGGCCACACGCTGGCGCTGGCCACCGGAGAGCTCGTGCACGCGGCGCCGCCCGAGCCCGGCCAGCCGCACGGTCTCCAACGCCTTCTCCACACGCCGGGCCGTCTCGGCCTCAGGCACCTTGCGCAGCTTCAGCGGGTAGGCGATGTTGGCCGCCACGTCCAGGTGCGGGAACAAGGCGTAGTTCTGGAACACCATGCCGATGTCGCGTTTGTGCGGCGCCAGGTGGATGACCTCCTGGTCGCCAAAAAGCAGGCTGCCTTGATCGGGCCTTATGAAACCGGCCAGCACCATAAGCAGCGTGGTCTTTCCTGAGCCTGAAGGCCCGAGCAGCGTGAGGAACTCGCCGCTGCGGACCTCGAGGTCCACGGCGTCCAGTGCCGCAACCCGGCCGTAGGTCTTGGAGACCTGCCGAATGGAGATGGGTATGGCCGTGGAGCGGCTCATCAGACACGGCCTCTCATGAGGGGACCCAGCGCGTGAACCGGAGCATCGCAGCGACCGCTGCGCCATGCGCGCGCCGGCTCTTCACGGGCGGGTCAGGTGACAGTCGCCGCCTGCTCACTCGGTCTGCATGTTTTGGTATAGCTCCGCAGCCCGCGCCTCGTTCTTGATGTACCAGTCCAGATTGATCGGGATCTGCTTGGCCACGTTGTCCGGGTGCGAAGGCAACCGTTTGGCGTAGGCCGCGTCGATGGTGCCGAGGTCGTAGGCCTTCTTGTTGGTGGGCCCGTAGGTGATGTACTTGGTGAACTCCGCCTGGTAGGCGGGCTTGACGATCTCGGCCAGGAACTTCATGGCCTGTGCCTTGTTGGGCGCGTCCTTGGGGATTCCATAGCAGTCGTAGTCCAGCAGCCCCTGGTTGTAGGTGTAAGCCACCTTGCCACCGTCCTTGGCCACGACATCGAAACGGCCGTTCCAGCCCGTGACCATGTCGACCTCGCCGTCCTTCATCAACTGCGCGTGCTGCGCGCCGGACGACCACCACACGGCGATGTGCGGCTTGAGCTCCTTGATCTTGCGGATGGCACGCTCGATGCCACCAGGCGCTGACAGCACCTCGTACACCTTGTTGGGGGGCACCCCATCGGCCATCAGCGCAGGCTCCAGCGCGCCGGCCACGCCCTTGCGGTAGGAGCGCTTGCCGGGAAACTTCTTGACATCCCAGAAGTCGGCCCAGCTCTGTGGGCCCTTGTCGCCATAGGTCTTGGTGTTCCACGCCAGCACGGTGGAGAACACGTCGCCGCCCACGCAGTACTCGCCGGCAAACCCCGGGAAAAAGGACGACACATCGATGACTTTGTAGTCCAGCTTCTCCAGCAGGCCCTCGGCGCCGGCGCGGGCCGCGCTGCCCGAGCCACTGGTCACCACGTCCCAGGTATTGGCACCGGCCTTCATCTTCAGCCGCAGGTCGCCGATGCCGGTGTAGGTTTCTTCCTTCACGGTGATCTTCATGGCCTTGGCGGCAGGCTGGAACAGCGCCTTGCTCTGCCCCTCCTGGTAGGCGCCGCCAAAGGACACCACGTTGACGGTCTGGGCACTCGCGGTGGACACCGCGGCAACCAGCAGGGCGCCGGCCAGCGGCGCTGCAAGGACTCTGATCTTCATGTCTCCTCCTCGGGGGGTGATGGGGCTGTTGCGGATCTAGGGGTTGAG
>CAYSOD010000214.1:0-6858 GCA_964432385.1 uncultured Rubrivivax sp. | reverse complement strand
GGCGATCTTGCGTGCCACGTTCAGCGCGGTCTCGCGCAACTCAGCGCGCGGCACCACGCGCTCGACCGCGCCGAGCCGGAAGGCTTCCGGCGCGCCGATCATCTCGCCCGTGAAGAACAGGTAGCGCGTCTTCTGCACGCCAAACATGCGCTGCAGGTGCGCCGCCCCACCCATGGCCCCGCGGTCCACCTCGGGCAGGCCGAAGCTGGCATCCTCGGCTGCGATGATGATGTACGCCGCCCCGCAGATGCCGATGCCTCCGCCCAGCACGAAGCCATGCACGGCAGCGATCACGGGCACGGGGTTCAGATGCACAGCCTTGAAGGTGGCGTAGTTGCCGGCATTGACCGAGACGATGAGGCTCTGGTCCGCATTGAGTTCCTTGATATCCACGCCCGCGCAGAACCCCCGGCCCTCGGCACGGATGACGATGACGCGCACGTCGCTTTGCTGCCCGAGTGCGTGAATGGTCTGGGCCAGGGCGTGCCAGCCGGCGGCATTCAGCGCGTTGACGGGGGGCTGGTTCAACACCACTTCGGCGACGCCGTCGGGGTGGACTTCGGTGGTGAAGGGTGTGGTCATGGTCTTGGTTCGCTGCGGGGGTTTTCAGAGGCCTCGCGGGCCGGTCACGCCAGGGAAACCCCTCCGCTCATGTCCCCCGGGGGCTTCGCCCCCTCCTCCTAATACTTCGCTGCGGGGTCTCCCTGTCATGACCGGCTTACCAGCAGAAGTCGCTACCCGCAAGTGCTGCTGCGATCGATGACGTACCGGCAGGCTGGGGAAGGCTGGTTGCTCCCGCAGCGAAGTATTAGGAGGAGGCGTGCGGAGCATGCCGGGGGACATGAGCGGAGGGGGCAGCCGGCCTTCCCCAGCACGCGAGGTCTCAACCGAACACATGCCAAAGGCTTTCGAAGGCCAGCCTTCCCCGGCACACAAGGCCGCAACCATCGTCACGAACGATTCCCCGCCAAGCCAAGCGAAGCCAATACAGCAACCCGCTCCTGAGCCTGCGCCACGATCCCTTCGATGACATCCTGGCAGGACGACAGCTTGCCGATCACCGCGGCCACCTGGCCTGAAGACATCACGCCTTCCGCAGGTTTGCCGTCGATCATCGAGCGTTCCAGCAGCACCGGGGCATTGGCGGCCATCACGGTCTGGGCTACGGAAGACGGGTCTTCTCGCAGCGCCTGCCACAGCACCCGCATCGCATGGGCGCTTGTCATGCCCGTCTGGGCCTTCCAATGCAGGGCGCTCGAGAGGGCGATGCGCAGCCGCTTGAAGGGCGAGGCCTTCTCCAGCATTTGCAAGTATTCGTTGTCCAGCATGCGCTGCGGCATGCCGTCAATCAGGTGCGACACGCGGATGCGCTCGGCGTCCTTGGCCTTCACGTAGCGCTCCAGCGTGGCTGCGGGCACGCCCGAGTCGGTGGTCATCAGAAAGCGAGTGCCCATGGCAATGCCCTGCGCACCGTAGGCCAGTGCCGCCACCAGCCCGCGGCCGTCATAGAAGCCGCCAGCGGCCACCACAGGCACCTGCACGGCATCCACCACCTGCGGCAGCAACACCGTGGTGGGCACCGAGCCCGTGTGGCCACCGCCCTCCCCGCCCTGGATGGTGATGACGTTGGCCCCCATCTCGATGGCCTTCTGCGCGTGCTTCAGCGCGCCCACCGTGGGCATGCACACGATGCCGGCATCGCGCAGGCGGCCGATCACCTTCTTGTCCGGCCCGCGCCCGTAGGACACGGCGCGGATGCGGTGCTTGACCGCCAGGTCCAGCAACTGCTGCGCGTTGGGTTGGAACATGTGGAAGTTCAGGCCGAAGGGCCGGTCCTCCGTCAACTGCTTGACGCGCAGGATCTCGGCCTCGATGCGGTCGGCCGGGATGGTGGCCCCCGCCAGGAAGCCGAAGCCGCCAGCGTTGGTGGTGGCGGCCACCAGGCTGGAGCCAGCCACCCAGCCCATCGCCGTCTGCACGATGGGGTAGCGGCAGCCCAGCAGGTCGCACAGCGGCGTGCGCAGGGGCGACAGCTGTACTGGATGCGCGGGGGCCCAATCACCCTGGACCGGTGAGACGCCTGCAGGGGAAGCCGCCGCGACCATCATCCCGCGCCGCCTTCCTTCTTCTGGGCGGCTTGTGCTTCACGCGCCTTGTTGCCCTGCACCATGGACTTGGCGTCTTGCCCGCCCAGGGTGCCGGCCCCGAGCAGCTGGCTGTGCGTGTGGGCAAAGTGGTGGTAGCCAAAGGCCAGGTCCATGGTGGTGCGCAGGCCCTGCATCTCCTCCACCCGGTTGATCACGGTCTTGGTCAACGCCAGGCCCATGCGCGGCTGGGTGGCGATCTTGGCCGCCATCTCCAGCGTGCGAGTTTCGAGCTCGGCGCGCGGTACCACGCGGTTGACCATGCCCATCATGTAGGCGCGCTCGGCCGGCATGCGCTCACCCAGGAACAGAAACTCCTTGGCGATGCGTGGGTTGAGCTCATGCACGTGGGCGAAATACTCCACGCCCGGAATGCCCATGCGCACCACCGGGTCCTGGAAGTAGGCGTCGTCGCTGGCCACGATCAGGTCGCACACCCAGGCCAGCATCAGGCCGCCGGCGATGCAGGCGCCCTGCACCATGGCGATGGTGGGCTTGGGGATGTCGTGCCAGCGCCGGCACATGCCCAGGTACACCTCCTGCTCGCGCACGAAGTACTGCTCGCCGCCGGGCTTGTTGGTGTGGTCCCACCACAGGGTCTGGCGCTCGAAGGGCTTGTCGATGTCACGGCCCGGCGTGCCGATGTCGTGCCCGGCACTGAAGTGCTTGCCGGCACCGGCCAGCACGATGACCTTGACCGTGTCGTCGTCGGTGGCACGCCGCAGCGCCGCGTCCAGCGCGTAGGTCATCTGCGAGTTCTGCGCGTTGTTGAACTGCGGCCGGTTCATCGTGACGCGGGCGATGCCGTCACGCGCCTCGTACAGCACCGGCTCGGCCGTCTCGTAGACCGAGCGGTCTTCACGCTGGACGAAGCGGTCTCCGGGGTCGTTATTCATGGTGCGGTCCTCTTGCGGGCTGCGGGCTACGGGCTGCGGGTGGCGCTCAAGCGGCCAGCACGCTGGCACGCAGGCCGTGCGGGTCCAGTCGGGCGATCAACGCCAGCTCTTCGGGCGTGGAGGCGGCCGTCTGCGGCACGTCAGCCGGGATGTGCAGCGTAAAGCCGGTGGCGGCCTGCACCTGCTCGGCGGTGACACCCGCGTGCAGGCTCACCAGCCGCATCTGGTGTTGTGGGCCGCCAAAGTCCAGCACGGCCAAGTTGGTGACCACCAAACGGATGTCGATCTCGTCCAGGCTCCAGCCTCGCGCCAGCCGCGCCGGGTTGTAGCCGGCCGACGCCACCATGTCCACCTCGCCAGCCGTGAAGACCTTGGGCGAGTGGTTCGGGACGAAGAAGGAGTTGGCGTGGTTGATGGAGTTGCCCGGGAAACCGCGCACGCCCAGCATCATCGACTTCGGGCGAGCGTAGTCCGCGCCGATCATGGAGATGTTGGCCTGGCCGAAGCGGTCAATCTGGATAGGGCCCACCATCGCGTGGCGCTTGCCGCCCCACACGTTGTCGAAGATGCGGGCAAAGCCCATGTGGCTTTCCCGCTGGATCTTGTAGCCGCCCCGCGGCCCGATGGGCACCGGCTCCTGCACCAGCCAGGCCTCGGAGTCGGTCATCATCAGGTCGGAGTTCAGCGACAGCTTGCACAGGCTGGCAGCCAGGCGCGGCACGATGCCGATGCCGGTGGCCAGCACCTCGCCATCCGCCTGCCAGGCGCGGGCCGCGGCGCAGATGAGGGTGTCGACCAGGGTGGTGTCGGGCACGGCGGGGGTGGCTGCGGCGGTCGTGGTGGAAACGGTCATGGGGCAATCCCTCAGTACACGGGCACGGGCAGGCGGCGGATGGCGTCCAGCCCGCCTACGCGCTCGAGGTACTCGGCCTCAGTGCAAGCCACGTAGCGCTCCACGTACTGGGCCCAGCCGCCGGGCTCGCGCGCACTGGCGGCGTAGTCCTTGAAGTGGCGAGCGTCGTGTCCGTACAGCGGCGCGCAGCTGCTGGGGTGGGCCCCGCCGGGCAGGTGCACCACGCCCGTGGTCTGCGCGCGCTCCCAATGCACGTAGCGGGCTTCCTCGCCCTCGGCGAAGAAGGCGCTGTCCACCAGCTCGTCGCAGCTCACGTAGGTGCGGGCGGCAGCGCGCGCAAACAGGTCGTCCATGTACAGATCCGGGCCTTTCACCTGGCACACTCCGCGGCGGTCGGCACGGTCCACGTGCAGCAGCGCGGCGTCCAATGGCAACGCGGGCATGGCCACCCATTGCCGGTTGTCAAAGGGCGAGTCGATCAGCTTCAGCATGGGGTTGTGCTTGAGCAGGTCGGTGCCCAGGCCCACGCGGGTGGGAATGAACGGCGAGCGCATGGCCGCGGCCTTCAAGCCCAGCATGAACAGGCCCTCGTCGAGCTCCGCCACCTCGATGGTGCCGGCCTGCCGCGCCTGGCGGAAGTAGGGCTCCAGCGGAATGAAGTCCAGCGAGACGAAGGCAAACACCAGCTTGCGCACCTTGCCGGCGGCACAGAGCATGCCCACGTCGGCGCCGCCATAGGCCACCAGCGTCAGGTCTTTCACGGGGCTGCGCAGCAGCTCGCGCACCAGCGCCATCGGCTTGCGCCGCGGGCCCCAGCCGCCAATGCCCAGTGTCATGCCATCGCGCAGCTGCGCCACCACGTCGGCGGCGCTCATCAGTTTGTCGGTCATGGGTCGGGCGCTCAAGCGCGTGTGGCGTTGCCCACGGAGAAGTCATGCCCCCAGAGGCTGACCTTGGTGAACTCGTGGGCGATGTGGGCGTTCCAGTCGATGACCGCGCCGCCGCAGCCCACCTCCACATCGAAGCCCGAGGGCGTGCGCATGTAGAAAGAAATCATGCGGTCGTTGGTGTGCTGGCCCAGCGTGGCGGTCTGCAGCACCTGGTGCTCCCGCATGCGGTCCAGCGCACGGCCCACCTCGGGCACATCGTCCACCTCCACCATGATGTGCACGCAGCCTGCCTCCACCGGGAAGGCCGCGAGGGCCAGACTGTGGTGGCGGGCGTTGGCGCAGTGCAGGAAGTGGATGGGTACCACCGGCCCGCCGTCACCGGCAGGCTTGAAGTTGAAGATGTCCGACAGGCCAAAGCCCATGACCTCGCTGGCGAACGCGCGCGTGGCCTCGAAGTTGGGCGCGGGCAGCACGGTGTGGCCCATGCCGATGTCGCCCGTGATGAAGCGCGGCACGCCCATGGGGGAGTTGAAGCGGGTGAAGTCGCTCTTGAAGCCCCACACCACCTCGTGGCGGTTGCCTGACGGGTCTTGAAAGGCCACCAGGGCCTGCACGCAGCGCGCCTCGCACAGGGCGGCGTCGCCCCGCTCATGGGCCACGCCATGGGCGTGAAGGGTCTGCACGGCCGCGTCGAAGTCCTGCGCGCTGCCGACTTCCCAACCGGAGGCCGTGTAGGCATCGCGCGTACCCCGTTCCACTGCGATGCGGAACTGACGCTCGTCCATCTTGATGCGCAGTCCGTCCGCCGGCCCGGGCAGCGCCATCATGCCCAGCACGTTCTCAGCGTAGGCCTTCCACTTTGCCGTGTCGGTGGTCTGCGCCACCACGTACGCCAGTCCCCGGATGTTCATCGTCTGCTGCCCTCGGCTCACTGCGCGGTGATGCGGCCAGCCCGCACCCCTGGAGCCTGCATGTTCCCGGCGAGGCTGCCGGGTGGCATCGTCCTAAGGGACTAACGGGTGGCTGGCCGCTGGCGCCGTGGCAAGAAACACGTTCGGGCCGCAGGATCTGTGCGGGCCATCGGGTGGCTTGGACTCAGGCGGCCGCGTACGGCGGGTAGTCGGCGTAGCCCGCCTCGCCCGGGGTGTAGAGCGTCTTGCGGTCGAACCGGGCCAGGGGCCAGCCCTGGCGGATGCGGTCCACCAGATCGGGGTTGCCGATGAAGTGGCGGCCGAAGGACACGGCATCGGCCGTGCGGGCTTCCACGGCGGCGGCCGCGGTCTCGGGCGAGAAGCCGTCATTGACGATCACCGGGCCGGCGAAGTGCTCGCGGGCCATGGCAAAGGCGTCGATGTGCGGCACGGGCGCACGCATCATGTGCAGCCAGCCGATGCCCAGCTGTGCCGCCTGGCGCACGGCCTCGGCGTGGGTGGCGGCCGAGTCCTCGTCGGCGGTGTCGTTGTAGGTGTTGCCGGGGTTCAGGCGCAGGCCGACGCGGCCCAGGCCGGCGGCTTGGCCCATGGCACGCAGACACGCCGTCATGAAACCCGCGCGCGCGGCGGCGCTGCCCCCCCATTCGTCGCTGCGCCGGTTGGTGGACGAGCTGAGGAACTGCAAGGGCAGGTAACCGCTGGTGCCATGCAGCTCCACACCGTCAAAGCCCGCGTCCATCGCCCGGGCGGCCGCGTCACCATGGGCCTGGATGGCGGCGCGCACCTGCTCGGCAGACATTTCCTGCGGCAGGTCATACGGCTGCAAACCAGCGGCGTCGGTCCACACCTCGCCCGCGGCCTGCAAAGCGCTGGGCGCCAGCGTGGCCACACCGGCGGGCTTGATGTGGCGACTGCCGATGCGCCCGCCGTGCATGATTTGCAGCACGATCAGACCGCCCGCGGCGTGCACCGCGTCGGTGACACGGCGCCAGCCGGCCACCTGCGCGGCACTTTGAATGCCGGGTTGGCGGCAGTAGGCCTGGCCCTCGGCGCAGGGCCAGGTGCCTTCGGCCACGATCAGGCCCGCGCCTGCACGCTGGCCGTAGTAGCGCGCCATGGCCTCACCGGGTACGCCATCGGGCG
>CAYSOD010000213.1:0-6877 GCA_964432385.1 uncultured Rubrivivax sp. | reverse complement strand
GCTTGTCGCGCGAGCCCTCCAGAGACGTCGGGTGCAGGGCCCGGATGCCCGCAAACACCGGCTCCAGGTCCATGAGATCGTAGAAGCGGTCCACCAGAGCGCGGACCCCTGGTTCGCCCCCCAGGCGGTCAAACGGCGTGGCCGCCTGTTGCTCCGTCATGGACTTACGACCAGGGGGATAAGGCAACGAGCCACACAAAGTGCCTCAGGCGATGACAACTTCACACAACACCGCGGAGTTTGAGGCCCAGCGCCGACATGCCAATGCCCGCGGGTGAGCCCGGCTGCTTCTCCATCAGCAGTTCGCGCTTGAGCACGGCGTCACGCACGTTCACATCCAGAGGAATCTCGCCCACCAATTCCAGCTTGACAGCTTGTCCGACGGTCGGGCTCACGTAGCGGTCGATCACCTGCTGCAACTGCTGCCGCACCGCGCGGCCTTCTCCCTGCTTGCGCACCTGGTTGACCACCAGCTGGATCGCGTAGCGCTTCTGCGTCATCGCCAGCACCTTGATGGTGGCGTAGGCGTCGGTCAGCGAAGTCGGCTCGGGCGTAGCCACCACCAGCACCCGGTCAGCCAGCGAGACCGTGTAGAGCACCACTTCGGAGATGCCTGCGCCAGTGTCCAGCAGCACGCGGTCGTAGCGTGGTGCCACGTCGTTGATGACCTGTTGAAGCTGCTCCCGGACTTCGGGCGTCAGGCGCGAGTACTCCACCATGCCCGAGCCGGCCAGCAACACGGAGTAGCCTCCCGGGGCCGGGAGGATGGCGTCCTGCAGTCCGCTGCGGCCCGTGAACACGTCGTGCAGCGTGACCTTCGGGAAGAGGTTCAGCACCACATCGAGATTGGCCAGGCCGAGGTCGGCGTCGAGCACCAGAACGCGTTCGCCCTGACGGGTCAGGGCCGCAGCCAGGTTGGCCGACACAAAAGTCTTGCCGACCCCCCCCTTGCCACTGGTGATGGCGGTGATGCTGGCGCGACGTTCCGGCGATCCGGGCTTGTCGGTCAATTCGAACCCTCCCCGAATGTCTCCGCAGCCCAGGCAAAGAGCATCGCCCGCTCATCGGCCGAGACGTCGCTCTTGATCCGCGGCTCGATGCAGACGCGATTGCGGCCCTGGCTCTTGGCTTGGTAGAGCTGGTGGTCGGCCCGTTCACACCAGTGCACGGTGTCTGCCCCTGGCGCCTCACCTGCAAAGGCCCCGCCGACGCTGACCGTGACCTGCAGCCGCAGTCCCGTGGCAAGTTCCACGTCGACGGTACCAACGGCCTCGCGTATGCGCTCGGCCACGGTCTGCGCGAAGGGTGTAGGGCAGCTGGGCACGATCACGGCGAATTCATCGCCCCCAATGCGGGCCACGAGGTCCATGGGGCGCAACTGGCCCGCCACAGCGCGCGACACCTCCCTCAGTACCGCATCGCCCGCTGCGTGCCCGTGGGTGTCGTTGATACCTTTGAAGTGGTCAATATCCAGCAGCAGGAGCAAGGGCAGGTCCGCGCCTTCCGCCATGCGGGCTGCTTCGCGCGCCAGGACTCCCTCGAAGGTCCGGCGGTTGGACAGGCCGGTCAAGCCGTCACGCGTGGCAAGTTCCACCAACCCCTCCACCAAGCCGGTCAGCCAGGCGGGTTCTCCACGTTCCACGTTCGGTGGCGGCAGGCCCGCATTTCTCAGAAGCTCCAGCGCCCGGTCGTAGGGCGGATGGGAAAAGGCTTCGGGCGGCATCTGGGGTTTCGAGTGCACCGGCGAGGGGGGAAACAAACTGAGATCAGTCTATCAGCGGCACATCTGAGGGACCGTGGCCGCCTCGACGTCTGGCTGCCCAGCGGTGCCTGCCTGCTGTCCGGACCCCGCCCCAACGAGGTGCATGGCCAGGGGGATGTGTTGCAATACACCGAACAACTTCTTCCCCACACTGACCCTGTCCATGCCCGCCGCCTCGAGTCCTGTCGAGCAACAGTTCCAGCTGACACCGGCCGACTTCGACCGGATACGGCGGCTGATCTACGCGCGCGCTGGCATCAGTTTGCACGATGGCAAGCAGGCCATGGTCTACAGCAGGCTGTCGCGCCGGCTGCGTGAACTCCGGCACCCCAACTTCGCCAGCTACCTGGACGCGCTGGAGCGCGGAACGGGGGCCGCTGGTGAGGAGGAGTGGCAGGAATTCGTCAACTGCCTGACCACCAACCTGACCTCCTTCTTCCGGGAAGATCACCACTTTCATGCCTTGCACGATGAATTGGTGGCCCGGCGCGGCAAACCCATCCGTATTTGGTGCAACGCGGCCTCCACGGGCGAAGAGCCTTACTCGATTGCCATGACGGCCACTGAAGCCCTGGGCCCGGCCGCGTCACAAGTCACGCTGATGTGCACCGACATCGACACCAAGGTTCTGGACAAGGCGCAGCGCGGCGTGTACGACGCGCAATGCAAGGGCCTGAGCGCTGAGCGGCTCAAGCGTCACTTCCTCAAGGGCACTGGCCGCAACGAAGGGTCGATCCGCATCAAGCCGGAACTGGCCAAGATGCCGCAATTCCGCATCTTCAATCTCATGAGCCCGCAGTGGACGGGTCTGGGCGAGGCTTTTGACATCGTGTTCTGCCGCAACGTGATGATCTACTTCGACAACGAGACCCAGCGCAAGGTGCTCGAGAGGATTCACGCAGCCATGAAGCCCAAGGGCACGCTGTACGTGGGCCACTCCGAGAACTTCACCGACTCTCGAGACCTCTTCGTGCTGCGCGGCAAGACCATTTACGAGCGCGTCTGAGATGGTCGCTCCCGTGTCCAGCAGTGCGCAGAACGCCTACGGGTCCCGGCCCGCGCTGACAAACTCGCCGCGGCTGGATCAGTTGCGCGCCAGACCTCGCAAACCTGGTGAGGCTTCCTTCTTCTACTTCGACAACCACTTCCGCAGCGAAGCGGTCAAGGTCCTGCCGGGCGAGTTCTTCGTCCACGACGAGGACATCCTGATCATGACCACCCTGGGCTCGTGCATCGCTGCTTGCATCTGGGATCGCGACCGCCGAGTGGGCGGCATGAACCACTTCATGCTGCCTGAAGGTACCGGTGACAGCGGACGCTACGGCTCCTTTGCCATGGACCTGTTGATCGGCGAACTGGTCAAGCGGGGTGCCACGCGTTCGTCCATGGAGGCCAAAGTGTTCGGTGGGGGCGCGGTGCTCGAAGGCATGAACACCATCAACGTGGGCCAACGCAACACCAGTTTCGTGCTGGACTACCTGCGCACTGAGCGCATCCCGGTGGTCTCCAAAGACGTGCTGGAGGTCTATCCTCGCAAGGTTTGCTTTCTGCCGGCCAGCGGCAAGGCCATGGTCAAGCGACTGGCCGCCACCCACACCGAAGCCTTCATTGCTCAGGACAAGGTCGCTCAGCAGAAGGCCGCTCAGCCGCCTGCGGGTGGCTCCATCGACCTGTTCTGATCTGCATCAAGGCGGCAGCGGCTTGCAGGCGGCGATATTCGCGGGCGACGTACGAGACGGAAAGTCATAGTTCATGGCGAAGACCAAAGTGGTGGTGGTGGACGATTCAGCGCTGGTGCGCAGTCTGCTGACCGAGATCATCAACCGGCAATCCGACATGGAGTGCGTGGGCGCGGCCGCGGACCCCTTGGTGGCGCGGGAAATGATCCGTAACCTGAACCCGGACGTGATCACCCTGGACGTGGAGATGCCCCGCATGGACGGCCTGGACTTCCTGTCCAGGCTCATGAGACTGCGCCCCATGCCCGTGGTGATGGTCTCCACACTGACCGAGCGAGGTGCCGAGGTGACCTTGCGTGCGCTGGAACTGGGCGCGCTGGACTTCGTAGCCAAGCCCAAGATCGGGGTCACTGACGGGCTCAAGCAACTGGCCGAGGACATCACCGACAAGATTCGAACCGCGTCCAAAGCGCAGATCCGTCGCGTGGTGGTGCCTCCCGTGGCCGTCATGCCCGCAGCCACCAGCACACTGGGCTCGGCGGCCGCGGCCCTGCACGCCCAGACCTCGCGCGCGACCCAGCCTGACGCGGCCGCACCCCGAGCGCCCAGCCCAGGCATCGGGCGCCTGTCCACCGAGAAGATCATCTTCATTGGCGCTTCCACCGGGGGCACTGAAGCCACCAAGGACGTGCTGATCCATCTGCCGGCCGACTGCCCGGCGGTGATGATCACCCAGCACATGCCGCCCGGTTTCACCAAGAGCTACGCAGCGCGCTTGGACAGCCTGTGTCGCATCCGCGTGGCCGAGGCGCAGGACGGTGAGCGGGTGCTGCCCGGGCACGCCTACATCGCCCCTGGCGGGCTGCACCTGTCGGTGGAGCGTTCCGGGGCGAACTACATCGCGCGGGTCACCGACGGCGACCCGGTCAACCGCCACAAGCCTTCGGTGGAGGTGCTGTTCAACTCCGCCGCCCGCGTGGTGGGGCCCAATGCACTGGGCGTCATGCTCACCGGCATGGGGGCTGATGGCGCCCGGGCCATGCGCACCATGCGCGATGCAGGCAGCTTCAACATCGCCCAGGACGAGGCCAGTTGCGTGGTCTTTGGCATGCCCAAGGAGGCCATCGCGCATGGCGCGGCCCACGAGGTGCTGTCGCTGAACAGGATCGCAGGCCGCCTGATCGAGCGCCTGCGCAGCGCCGGGGGCATCAGCAACCGGGTATAGACAAGCGCAGGGCCCGCGGGCCTGCGCACCCATCTACTGCAGCAGTTGTCGCCGGGCTTCAGGCCCTTGAAGGTGGAAGAAACAGGGCCTGCAGGTCCGACAGGAAGTCAAAGCCCCGGGGCGTGGGCACCACGCGTTGTTCGTCTGACAGCAGCTCAGCATCGATCAGGCCGCGTTGGCGCGCTGCGGTCACCGCGTCGGCCAAGGCGGAAGGTGGCAGGCCGGTGCGCGCGCAGAAGTCCTTCAACGCAAAGCCTTCGCGCAAGCGCAGGGCGTTGAGCACGTACTCGAAAGGCAAATCCCGTCGGGCCACTTCGTGTTCGTTGGAGACGGCCTGCCCCGCCAGCGCGCGGTCCATGTAGGTCAGCGGCTCGCGCCAGCGCACCTGTCGCAGCACCCGGTGCGGAAAGCTGAGCTTGCCGTGAGCCCCCGCACCAATGCCCAGGTAGTCCCCGAACTGCCAGTAGTTCAGGTTGTGGCGGCAACGGTGGCCGGGCCTTGCGAAGGCTGAGACCTCGTACCGCTGCAGGCCGACTACCCCAGTGACCTCCACGATCAGGTCCAGCATCTGCGCGGCCGTGTCCTCGTCGGGAAGCCCTTCGGGCGGCCGGGTGGCGAACACCGTGTTGGGCTCCATGGTCAGGTGGTACACCGACAGGTGCGGTGGGGCATAGCCCAAGGCCACATCCAGATCCGCCCGCAAGGCATCCAAGGTCTGCCCTGGCAAGGCGTACATGAGGTCGATATTGAAGGTCTCAAAGGCCTCTTGGGCCTCTTCGATGGCCGCGCGGGCCTGGGCCGCGTCGTGTACCCGCCCGATGCGCCGCAAGGCCACATCGTCAAAGCTCTGCACGCCCACGGACAGACGGGTCACCCCCGCTTGGCGAAAGGCGCGAAAACGCTGCGCCTCGAAAGTGCCGGGGTTGGCTTCCAGGGTGATCTCGCAGGCCGGCTCCAAGGGCAGGCGGGCCCGCACATCAACCAGCAGCCGCTCCACGCTGTCGGGAGAAAACAAACTGGGCGTGCCCCCGCCAATGAAGACACTGACAACTCTGCGGCCCCACACGAGCGGCAAAGCGGCCTCCAGGTCGGCACACAGAGCTTGAAGGTAGCGTGCCTCGGGCAGCCCGGCCCCCCCCTCGCCCACCCCCTTTTCGTGCGAATTGAAATCGCAGTAGGGGCACTTCTTGAGGCACCAGGGCAGGTGCACGTACAGGCTGAGCGGCGGCAGCTCCGTCAGGTTCAAGGTGCCGGGCCGCAGGAAGCGGGCCGCGGCGTCAGCAGGGTTCGAGGGCGCAGCAGCCGTCACAAGGCCCAGGCCTGACGCATCAGGCTCACCATCTGGGCAGCGGCCAGGGCACGGTGGCTGATCCTGTTCTTCTGCTCGGGTGTGAGCTCGGCCACGGTGCAGCCCTGCTCAGGGATGAAAAGCAGCGGGTCATAGCCAAAGCCCTGGGTGCCGCGATGCTGGACCAGGAGCTGGCCCTCCCATCGCCCGAAGGCCACCAACGGCTCGGGGTCGTCGGATGAGCGTACCGCCACCAGCGTGCAAACGAAACGCGCGCGCCGGTCTTCTGCCTGGGCATGGGCAGCCATGCGTTGGAGCAGCAGTGCGTTGTTAGCGGCGTCCTGGCGCCGCCGCGTGGCCTCGCGGTCGGCGTCGGGCTCCACCAGCCCCGCGTAATGGGCCGACACGACGCCAGGCTCACCCCCCAGCCGCGGCACGCATAGCCCAGAGTCGTCAGCGATGGCCGCGTACCCCGTGGCCGCCGCCGCATGGCGCGCCTTGGCCAGCGCGTTTTCCAGAAAGGTGGCGTGCGGCTCCTCGGCTTCAAGCACCCCCAGTGATGACTGCGCCACCAGTTGCACCGCCAGCGAGCCCAGCAGGGCTTGAAGTTCCTGGAGCTTCTTGGCGTTGTTCGAGGCGAGGACGACGCGCAGACCCGGCATCACGCCACCCCAAGCGCCTGCTTCTGCGCCTTTACCAGTGTGGCGACGCCCTGTCCGGCCAGAGCCAGCAGCGCATCCATCTCCGCGCGGGTGAAAGGCACGCCTTCGGCCGTCCCCTGCACTTCCACAAAGCCTCCGCTGCCGGTCATCACCACATTCATGTCGGTGTCGCAGGCCGAGTCCTCAACGTACTCCAGGTCCAGCAAGGGCGTGCCCTGCACGATGCCCACCGAGATGGCGGCCACGAAATCGCGAATGGGT
>CAYSOD010000212.1:0-6884 GCA_964432385.1 uncultured Rubrivivax sp. | reverse complement strand
GCGCCGCAGCCGTAGTGCAGGGTGTGGGTCAGCACATGGATCTTGGCGTCGCGCCAATCGACCAGCTGGCCGTCCATCCAGATCTTGCCGTCACGGTCGGACATCGACATCGCAGTTCCTTGTGGTGCTTGAGGGGCGTTGAATCAAGGCAGCGCCCTCGGGGCGCGAAACCGCTGATTTTATGCATCCGGGCCCTTGTCGGCCGGCGGCATGTGCGCAACATCGGCGGCAGTCTCCCGGGCGGCTTCGTCGCCGTCGGGGGGGCGCTCCAGGGTCCACTGGCGCAAGCGCCCTGCGGTGAGTTCCACCCGCACGGTGGCGCCAGAGGCGTCGGTCCAGGTGAAGGTCTCGGGGGCGCCCGCCTCACGCGGGACCATCTGGCCCAGGCTGCGGGTCAGCGGGATGATGTCCATGAGCCGCATGCCGGTGCGCAGCTTGGCGTGCAGCATGACC
The DNA here is from genome assembly GCA_964432385.1 of uncultured Rubrivivax sp. Taxonomy (GTDB): domain Bacteria; phylum Pseudomonadota; class Gammaproteobacteria; order Burkholderiales; family Burkholderiaceae_C; genus Rubrivivax. The sequence continues at coordinate 6,431 of CAYSOD010000212.1, read as the reverse complement.
GCGCTGGCCACATGACCCACAGGGGCCCCTGCCGCCTGGCGCATGACCCGCAGGGCCCGGCTGAACTGCAGCAGCAGCCAGAACACGATGACCGACACGGCCAGCACCACGCCTTGCCAGCCCCACTGCATCCACCCCAGCGCCACGGCCACCAGCGCCAGCGCCCAACCCCATGTTGCACTCATGAGCGCGGATTGTCCTTTGCCCGGCGGCAGTAGGCTGCCGGCTGTGCGGCCGCCCCTTCTGGACAGCCCTGCCGCGCCCGCGAAGGCAGAATCTGCGACGGAGCGGGTTGCCGTTCCCGCCCAACCTTCACACAGACCGAGGAAAGATGTCCATGATCACGATCGACAAGGTGCTCTATACCGCTCAAGTGCACACCACCGGAGGCCGCGACGGCCGCGCCGTCTCCGACGACAAGCTGCTGGACGTGGCGTTGGCCCTGCCACCGTCCATGGGCGGCAAGGGCAGCGCCACCAACCCGGAGCAGTTGTTTGCCGCCGGCTACTCGGCCTGCTACATGGGCGCCTTACGCTTTCACTTCGGCGCCCGCAAGCTTGCCTTTCCGGCCGACGCCTGCGTGGATGCGCAAGTGGACGTGGGGCCCGCCGGCGCGGGCTTCGGTCTGGCCGTGCGCATGAAGATCAGCCTTCCAGGCGTGGAACGCGCCACGGCACAGGCCATCGTCGACGCAGCGCACCAGACCTGCCCCTACTCCCGCGCCGTGCAGGGCAACATCCCCGTGGAGCTGACCCTGGTGTGAGGGCATGACAGGGCCAGCGCCAGGGCCCTTTCAGACATGGCCTTCGGCAGGTGCGCCCCTGCCAGAGCCTGTACCAGCCCCATCAGGCCAGGGCGGCCGCGACCTCAGGCGAAGTGGTGACCTCTTCGGTCGTGGCGCGCCGCAGTTCGCGGCGTTCGGCGAAGTCGTATGACCGGCCGCGGTGGACGGTCGTGGTGTTGTCCCACATCACCAGATCGCCCACGCTCCAGCGGTGTGTGTAGACGTGGGCGCGCTGCGTGGCGTGTTCCAGCAGGTCCGCCAGCAGCATGCGGCCCTCGGCCAGGGTCATGCCGGGCACCTGACACGCATGGATGCCCACAAACAGCACCTGACGACCTGACCGGGGGTCGGTCTGCACCAGCGGCCACTCCACCGCCGGAATGGCCTGCTTTTGCGCCTCTGTGTACCCGGTATCGCCCAGGAGAAACCGCGAGTGAAGGGCGTAGTGCACGGCGCTGAGGTGCCGCACACGCTGCTTCCACGCTTCAGGCAAGGTGTCCCACGCCAGGCGCAGATCGGCAAACTCGGTGTTGCCGCCCTGCTCGGGCACCACCACCGCATGCAGCATCGAGTACTTGGCGCGCGGGCGCTGAAAGCTCGAGTCGCTGTGCCACAGCTGATTGGCCACGTTGCCCACAATCTTGGGGTCGTCTCGGCCCGCCACGCTGCCGTCGACCTTGACATTGGAGATGTCGGCCAGTTCCGCGTATTCAAAACGGTGCGGCCCACCTTTGAGTTTGCGCAGCCCCAGGTCCAGCGGACCGAGCTGCCGCGCAAAAGCGATTTGCTGGTGCTGGTCCAGCTGCTGGCCAGGGAAGACCAGCACGGCATAGGTATCCATCAGCTGCTCGATGCGGCTGACCTCGGCCGTCTGCAGGGGCTGCCCCAGGTTCACGCCCTCGACGCGTGCACCCAAAGGGCCTACGGGGGTGATGCTCCAGTCCATCGGCCTTCACTCCAGCTTGATGCCCGCGGTCTTGACGACCTGCGTCCACTTGTTGATCTCAGCGCGCACGATGGTCTCGTATTCCTGCGAAGTCGAGCCCACAGGCTCCATGCCGAGCTGGGCCATACGTGCGCCCATCTCGGGCGACCGCACGGCCGTGGCCACGTCAGCGGATAGGCGGTCTACCAGGGCCTTGGGCGTGGTTCGCGGCGCGATGACACCGATCAGGCTCATCGCACTGAAACCGGGCAGCGTCTCGTCCATGGTGGGCACCTCGGGCGTCTGCTGCGATCGCTTGGGGCTGGCCAAGGCCAGCAGTTTCAGGCGGCCCTCCCGCACAAAGGGCATGGCCGAGAACTGCACGTCAAAGAGCAGGGGCACACGGCCGGCGATCACATCCTGCTGGGCTGGCGCGCTTCCACGGTAAGGCACGTGCACCATCTGGATGCCAGCCAGTGATTGCATGAGCTCTCCGGCCAGGTGGGTGCCCGTGCCGACGCCAGGCGTGGCGTAGGACAGCTTGCCTGGGTTGCGCTGGGCGTAGGCCACCAGCTCTGGCATGTTCCTCGCCTCCAGCGAGGGGTGGGCAAACAAGCCGAAGTGGGCCTGGCCGATCAGCGCCACGGGTGCGAGGTCCTTGAGCGTGTCGTAGGGCATCTTCGGCTGCAAGGCCGGGTTGATCATGAGGGCGCTGATCGCCATGCCCAGGGTGTAACCATCACCAGGGGCACGGGCCACGGCCTGCGTGCCCACCATGGTGCCGCCGCCTGGCTTGTAGTCCAGCACCACGGTCTGCTTCCACTGGGCCTGCAGGCGCTCGGCCAGCAAGCGCGCCACGGTGTCCGTGGGCCCGCCAGGGGCGAAGGGCACCACCAGGGTGACGGGCCGAGTGGGCCAGGCCTCGGCTTGGGCCCATGACGGCCCCGCGACACAACCCAGCAGCGCGGCGGCCAAGCTCAGCCAGGTTCTTCGGATCATGCTCAGTACTCCAATCGGGTCAAAGTGTTTGTGGGCCAGGCAGGTAGGGGCTTCCGATCAATCCTAGGACCGCGTCGCCGCAATTGCAATGCAGGCGCACCCTCACAGGACAACAGCGCAAAACGATAGCCGGCAGCGCGGACTGCCCAACCTGCGCTCGAACCTGCCGGGTGAGCGGACGGTCGTGCAGGCATCGGGGTAAAGCCCAAGCCGCCCACCGTCGCGATAAGCTCGATGCCACCAGGTATCAAAAGGTACCTTTCGTTGGCGCGCTGCAAATCTTCGAGTCCGGAACAGCTCGCCGATCACCCTGAAGGCCTCGTTCAACCACTCATCAAGCGCAACAGGATCACCATGAAGAAGCGCTCTCTGCTCACTGCACTCGTCTTTTGTCTCGGCGCCCACTGGGGAACGGTAGAAGCGCAGACTTGGCCCGCCAAACCCATCCGCATCCTGGTCGGCGTCACCACGGGCGGCACCACCGACACCTTGGCGCGCTTCGTGGCCCAGGAGCTCGCGCGCGACCTCGGGCAACCCGTCATCGTGGAAAACCGCGTGGGCGCGGGCGGCAATATCGCCGCGGAAGCCGTGGCGCGCTCACCGGCCGACGGCTACACGCTGCTGTTCGTCAACACCAGCCACTCGGTGAACATGGGGCTGTACGGCTCTCGCGTGCCCTACGATGCCGTCAAGGACTTCACCCCCATCACGCAGATGTCCACCGGACCGGCCGTCCTGGTGGCCGCGCGGGACTTTCCAGCGCGCGATGCGAAAGAGGTGATCGCCCTGGCCAAGGCGCAGCCCGGCAAGCTCGACTTTGCTGTCGGGGGCTTGGGCACCTCCATCCACATGGCGGGCGAGCTCTTCAAGATGACGGCAGGGGTGGACATCGTCAACATCCCCTACAAGGGCAGCAACCCCGCGCTGCTGGACGTGGTGGGCGGTCAGGTCAAGCTGATGTTTGCCCCGGTCATCAATGCCGTGCCGCAGATCAAGGCCGGCAAGGTGAAGGCGCTGGGCGTGACCAGCACCACGCGCATTCCTGCGCTGCCTGACGTGCCACCCATTGCCGACGTGCTGCCGGGCTACGAATGCACCGCCTACTTCGGCCTGCTCGCCCCCGCCAACCTGCCCCGCGACATCCTGACCCGGCTGCATGCGTCGGCCGCCAAGGCGGCGCAGTCTCCGGAATTGCGCTCACGGTTGGAACCCGATGGCTCGCGGGTGCTGGGCAGCACACCCGAAGAGTTCCGCGCCTTTCTGGTGGCCGACGTAGAGAAGTGGCGCCAGGTGGTGAAGATCACGGGCGCGAAGCCGGAGTAAGCATCAGGCCTGCGGCCGAGCCCGTACCACCTGCCCCGCCACCGCGAAGGCCCCGGCGCCCAGGTGGTGCAGCGTGTGCAGCTCGGCGTTGTCCTCGGTGACGGACCAACGCCCTGCCGAGAACACACGCGCATCGGCGGCTGCGGCTACCACCTCGGCAAAGCAGGTGTCGTAGGCCTCTTCGGTATGCCGCTCGGGGATCAGCCGGCACTCCAGCCAGGCGCTGCAACCTTCCTCGATCACCGGCTGGCCGAGCACCGGGCCCGGCCGGTCCCGCAAGCCGTAGCGCTCGAACTTGTCAGGCACGTCGCGCCCGCTGACGCTGCCCACCGCAAAGGTGGCATCGGCGAGCAGTGCGCCAGGGATGCACAGCGCAAAGGCGCCCGAGGCCATGACCAGCTCGCGCGTCAGCGTCTTCTTGTCGATGACCACCGCAACGCGCGGTGGCGTGAACTCCACCGGCATGGACCAGGCGGCCGCCATCACGTTGCGGCGCCCGCCGTGCGCGCTGGTCACCAGCAACGTGGGCCCGTGGTTGATCAGGCGGCTGGCGTGCTCGAGTACGACGGCTTGGAAGTGGTTCATGAACTCTCAGCCCTCCAGAATCAGGCAGCGCTCCAGGCCGAAGCGTTCGAAGTCCTGGTCGAAGGTGACCAGCCGCAAGCCGGCGCTCATACTCAAGGCTGCCAGGTAGGCGTCCGTCAACAGCCGGGGCGGCAGCGAACCGGCGCCCACCAGCGCGCGCAGTGCGTCATCGCAGCCCTCAGGCTCTGGCAACAGGCCAATGTGCGGCAGGGCACGGTACTGGGCGTAAAGCGTCCACGCGGCCGGCGTGTCCAGCGCGCCAGGGCCCACCGCCTTGGGCTGGCAGAGCAGGCGCACCAGGCCCAGCATCGTGACCCGGCAGAACCAGAGGCTTGGGCGGGCGCGCCTGGCTGCCGCGGCCGCATCTGCATGGTTGCGTTCAGCCTGGGCTGTCGCCCAGTAGCGCAGCGCTGCTTGATGGTGGGGATGCTCCTGCACCGCCAGCGCCAACCAGACATTGATGTCGGGCAGATCGCCAGCGGGCGGACCTTCCAGGTACGCCAGCCAGGGCAAAGCGGGCTCGGCCACGCGCCAAGGCGGGTTCGGCACAGGCGGCTCGAAACTGCTTGGGTCTGCAGGCCGCACCCGCCGTCTCGCGGCCGTAGGCGCAGGGGCCTCACCCATCCAGCAACTCGCTCAGCGCCGCATTGCTGAGCTGATCGGGCGTCAACGCCATCGGGGCGCCCAGGCGCACGCTGGGCGGTACCGACGACACGTCGGGACCCTGGGGCGACGCCAGCGGTGGCGCCGCCAGGCCGCGCTCGACCAGCGACACCACGAGATCGCGCAGGGTGCGCCCCTCCAAGGCGGCGCGGGCCTTCAGGTGGCGAAACAGCGGGTCTGGGAGGTCGAGGCTGGTACGCATCAATGCATTTTTATGCAAAAACACGCGGTCGGCAAGCGCAGCAAGGACCGTTCTTGCGTCGCGGTCCATGGCGGGCTCGAAGCCGACACCCGAATCCAACGAGGGGGGCCCCCGAGCTCCCGGCGCTGTCCGGCCAGCCCCTACGCAGGGAACGCGCGTGGCCATGAGGCGGCCCGGCGCTCTGGTGTGGATGGCCCGCTGGCGTGGGCCCGCTACAGGCCCCGCACCACGTCCATTGCCTGCTCGATACGCTCCACGCCGTGCACTGTCAGGCCCTCGATGGGCTTCTTAGGCGCGTTGGCTTGCGGCACCACGGCCACGGAAAAGCCGAGTTTGGCGGCTTCGCGCAGGCGTTCCTGGCCGCGGGGGGCCGGGCGTACCTCGCCGGCCAGCCCCACCTCGCCGAAGGCGAAGAAGCCGCGCGGCAGCGCACGCCCGCGCAGCGAGCCCTGGATCGCCAACAGCACCGCCAGGTCGGCCGCCGGCTCGCCAATACGCACGCCTCCCACGGCGTTAACGAAGACGTCCTGGTCCATGCAGGCCACGCCGGCGTGGCGGTGCAGCACCGCCAGCAGCATGGCGAGGCGATCACGGTCCAGGCCCACCGACAGCCGGCGGGGGCTGGGCCCGCCCGAATCCACCAGCGCCTGGATCTCGACCAGCAACGGCCGCGTGCCCTCCAGTGTCACCATCACGCAGGAACCCGGCACCGGTTCGCCATGGGTGGACAAAAAGATCGCGCTGGGGTTGCTCACCCCCTTCAAGCCGCGCTCCGTCATGGCAAAGACGCCAATCTCGTTGACCGCGCCAAAGCGGTTCTTGATAGCGCGCACCAGGCGGAAGCTGGAGTGCGTATCGCCCTCGAAGTACAGCACCGTGTCCACGATGTGCTCCAGCACGCGCGGGCCGGCCAGCGCGCCTTCCTTGGTGACATGGCCCACCAGCACCAT
>CAYSOD010000211.1:0-6895 GCA_964432385.1 uncultured Rubrivivax sp. | reverse complement strand
CACCACGTCCTTGTCGATCAGGCCGGAGCCCGGGATGGACGGGCCGCCCGTGTGGATGGTGCTCTGGATGCCGTGCTTGCGCGCCCAAGCCACCATCTCGCGCGCCTCGTAACCGGCCTTCACCGAGCCCAGACCGACCTCGCCCAGCAGCTTCACGCCGGCCGCGGCCAGCTCGGCGAAGTCGCTATCGACCATACCCTTTTCGATGACGGGCGCACCGGCCAGCACCTTCACGCCCGCAGGGCGGAAGTTGTCGAAGGCGCGCTGGGCGGTGATGGCCAGGGCCTTCAAGCCCACGATGTCCTTGGGCCGGCCGGGCAGGTGCACCTCGCCGGCGGAGATCATGGTGGTGACGCCACCGTTGAGGGTGGAGTCGATCCAGCCGAGCTGGTTCTGGCGCGGCGTCCAGTCGCCGAAAACAGGGTGCACATGGCTGTCGATCAGCCCCGGCGCCACGCAGGTTCGCCGCGCGTCGATCAGCAGGTCAGGCTGCTCGGTGTTGCAGTCTGCCTCCTTGCCCACGGCCACGATGCGACCCTGGTCGCAGACGATGGTGTCGGCGTCCAGAATCGGCTGATCGATGTCGCCCGACAACAGCAGGCCGATGTTGCGGATGACAACCTTGCCAGAGGTGGCGGTGGCGGCGGCTTCGGCCATGGAGGGCTCCTCGAAAGGTGGGTGAAGGGCTTCAGGGGGATGCAGGAGGCACGGTCACCAGCACCGTGCGCAGCACCGCATCGGTGATGAACTGCTGCCAGTGCGCCAGGGCGGATGGATCGTCCAGCGTCTCGCCCAGGAAGGTGGACAGGGTGTAGCGGTTGGACAGATAGAAGTAGCCCATGGACGCGATCATCAGGTAGACGTCGCGGGCCGACAAGCCAGGCCGGAAGACCCCAGCGGCCTCGCCGCTGCCCAGCACGCTGGACAGCACGGCCAGCGCGGGCGAAGAGTACTCCCCTGCCCTGGCGGACTTGCCGATGTGCCGGCCGCGGTGCAGGTTCTCGCTGTTGAGCAGGGTGATGAACTCGGGGTGCTTCTGGTAGTAGCCCCACATGAAGGCGATCACGTCGCGCAGCGCCTGCACAGGCTGCGACAGGTCCAGCGCCAAGCGGGCCTCGGCCTCGTTGAAGCGTCGGTAGGTCTCTTCGATCACCGCGACGAACAGCGCTTCCTTGCTGCCGAAGTAGTAATAGATCATCCGGTCGTGCGACTTGGCCGCACGCGAGATCTGCTCCACCCGCGCACCCGTGAGGCCTTGCTTGCCGAAGACCTTGATCGCAGCCTTCAGCAGCGTCTCGCGGGTGGCCTGCGCCGACTGCTCGCGCACCCCCGCCTTGCGGGCGGTAGCGGCGGGCTTGCGCACAGTGGGCATGGCCGGTGAGGCGGTAAGAAGATGACTGAAGTTGGGCGGGGATGGTGGACGCCGGGTGCGGCAGATGCACGCGGGCTTTGATCACTGGTCCACGAAGGCCCTCTCGATGACAAAGTCACCCGGCCGGCTGGTGCTGCCTTCGGCAAAGCCCCGCTCCTCCAGCAGCCCTTTGAGCTCCCGCAGCATGGCCGAGCTGCCGCAGATCATGGCGCGGTCGGTGGCCGGGTCCAGGTCTGGGCCACCCACCAGACGGGCCAACTCGCCGCTGCGGATGAGGTCCGGGATGCGGCCTCTGGTCGGGAAAGGCTCGCGCGTCACGGTGGGCACGTAGCGCAGTCGCGCGCTGACCATCTCGCCCAGGAACTCGTGGCGCGGCAGTTCCTCGGTGAGGTAGTGCCGATAGGCCAACTCGGCCACCTCGCGCACGCCGTGCACCAGCACCACCTGCTCGAAACGCTCGTACACCTCGGGGTCGCGCACGATGGACATAAAGGGCGCCAGCCCCGTGCCCGTGGACAGCAGGAACAAGCGCTTGCCCGGGTTGAGATAGTCGGTGACCAGGGTGCCCGTGGGCTTGCGGCCCACGACGACGGTGTCGCCCGGCTGCAGGTGTTGCAGGCGCGAGGTGAGCGGACCGTCCTGCACTTTGATGCTGAGGAACTCCAGGTGCTCCTCATAGTTGGCGCTGGCCACACTGTAGGCCCGCAACAGCGGTTTGCCGTCCACCATCAACCCGATCATGGTGAAGTGGCCGTTGGAAAACCGCAGCGCCGCATCGCGCGTGGTGGTGAAGCTGAACAGGCGGTCGGTCCAGTGGTGGACCGTCAGCACGCGCTCGTGGAAGAAGGCGCTCATGTCAGCCCTCTCCCTCTGCAGCAGTCCCTGGCTGGCGTCGGAAGTTCCCGGCGTGAAGACAGCGTCCCGGTCCGGGCCAGCGGCACATCAGGGCAGCTCCCGTTGCGACCGCGGCTCAATTGATATAGATTGGGCTTCATGTAGCAAACACAACATTTTCGTGCAGTGGATGCTACACGGACCCCACGAGACGATCAACCTCCATGACCGACCACGGCAGCCCGCTCGCTGAGCAACCCGGCAGCCCGCAGGCGCTTGAACCTGCGACGGCAGCAACGGGTGCCGCAGGCGTGGTAGCGCGCCCGCAGGTGCTGGAGAAGTCGCGCCCGCGCAGCGAACGCATGGCCGCTGACAAGATCGAGTGCAACGCCTGCCCGGTGCTGTGCCAGATCTCAGCGGGCAAGGTGGGGGCATGCGACCGCTACGCCAACCAGGCGGGCGTGCTGGTGCGGCTGGACCCGGTGCTGATCCTGGAGCGTGGGCTGGCGGGGAACGCCGCAGCGCCAGACGCTGCCGCGGTGCCCTTCCTGGACGCCCCGGCCGACCCCGGCACGGGCGGCCTGCTGCACGCGCCCGAGGTCTTCGTCACTGGCGTGGGCTCGTCCACCACCTACCCCGACTACAAGCCGGCCCCCTTCATCGTCTCCTCCCGGCACGATGGCGTGGACATGGTCACCGTGGTGACCGAGGGCATCTTCAGCTACTGCAGCTTCAAGGTGAAGATCGACACCGACCGCTGGCTGGGGCCGGAGCAGGCGACCGTGCGCTGCAAGGGCGAGGCGGTGGGCCACGTCACCACGGCGGAGTACGGCTCGCAGATGCTGTCGCTGGGCGGCGTGCACCACCTCACGGGCGGCTCCAAGAAGGAAGGCCGCATCACCTGCGACATGATGATGGCGCTGGGCAACCGTGAACCGGTGGAACTTGACATCGAAGGGGGCGCGAAACTGCAGCTGCAAGCCGGGCGCGCACCCGTGGTCAACGGCGTGGAAGAGCAGCGCATGCGCGTGGGCTGCGGCTCGGCGGCGGTGGGCATCTTTGCGCAGCAATGGTTCGGCCATGTGGACGAGGCCGTGGTGGTGGACGACCACATCACGGGCGTGCTCTCAGAGCACCAGGCCGGCCGCTGCCTGGACATGGCGCCCTCCGGCATCCGCATCCGCGGCCGGCGCAGCACGCCCGGGCGCTACTTCCAGGTGGCCAACCCCGGCACGGGCTGGGGCGGCACCGACCTGACCGACCCGATGGAGATCGTGGAAGGATGGGACCCCAAGGTCGCCTACCCTGGGCTGCGCCTGCTCATGACCTCCACCACCGGCGAGCATTGCGCCTGGTACGTGCTGGACGAGCGGCTGGTGCCGCGCCCCGCGCCCATGCCTGCGGAGGTGGCCGCCACCGTGCAGCGCATCGGCGAGAACTGCGAGCCCTCGTTGACCTCGATGCTGTTCCTGGGCGGCGCAGGCGGCAGCCTGCGCGCCGGTGTCACCGAGAACCCCGTGCTGCTCACGCGCATGATCAAGCGTGCGCTGGTCAACGTCACCTGCGGCGGGGCGCCGGCCTACGTGTGGCCAGGCGGCGGCATCACCGTCATGGCCGACGTGATGCGCATGCCTGCCAACAGCTTTGGCACCGTGCCGACACCGGCCATCGTGGCACCCATCGAGTTCAGCATGCGCCTGGCCGACTACCGGGCCCTGGGCGGCCACATGGGGCAGGTACGCACCATCGAAGAGGCGCTGCAGCGCGGCGCGGGGCACCGCGACGGTGCGCCGCTGGCGCGACGCCACATCGCCGGGCACCCCGAAAACCCCTGGCCCCTGGGCCAGCCGCCCATGCTCGGGTGAACACGATGGGACCCACCCGCACGCCCCTGCCCGGCGGCCGCTGGCACTTCGCCCACGGGCCGATCGAGCTGGTGATTGGGGCTGACACCACCAGCGGTGCCCCCGAGCACACGCTGCCGGCCAAGGGAACTTGCCCGGTGGCCCAGCGAGCTCCCTCAGCGTCCGAGACCGCCGTGCAGGCCGCGCACGAACAGGCCTGGGCCCGCTTCCAGACGGTGCTTCAGGAACTGGTCGGGGAACTGCCGCTGCTGCGGCAGCCGGTTCGGCAGGGGCCCTGCCCAGTCCAAGGCCCCATCGCCCGCCGGATGTGGCAGGCCTGCGCAGACCTGCCCACGGACTTCATCACCCCCATGGCGGCGGTGGCCGGTGCGGTGGCGCAGGAGATCCTGGTGCCCTACGCACAAGCCGGCTTGCACCGCGCCTACGTCAACAACGGCGGTGACATCGCACTGCACCTCGCGCCGGCCGCCCAATGGCGTGTGGGCATGGTGGCAGACATTGCCAAGCGCACCGTCGCCCTTGACGGGGGTTTCACGGTGCAGGCCAGCGACCCGGTGCGCGGCGTGGCCACCAGCGGCTGGCGCGGGCGCAGCCACTCCCTGGGGATCGCCGACGCCGTGACCGTGCTGGCCGCCACGGCCGCGCAGGCCGATGCCGCCGCCACCGTCATTGCCAACGCTGTGAACCCCACGGAGCCCGATGCCGGCCTGGGCATCGAGCGGGCACCCGCCTGCTCCCTGAAAGACGACAGCGACCTGGGCGAGCGCCTGGTGACCGTGCAAGTGCCCGCACTGCCGGCAGGGGTGGCCACAGCAGCGCTGCGACGCGGCGCCAGAATCGCCCAGCAACTCCAACACGCCGGCCTGATCCATGCCGCTGTCCTGGCCTGCCAGGGGCAGACCCTGACCGTCGAGCCCGCGCTGGCGCTGCAGGAAGCGGCGTGAAGTCAACCCAAGCCGCCTGAGTCCGACATCAGCCGCACCCTCACCCCACACACCGCACCATGATCGAGATCCGACGCATCCTGACCCACGTCGAAGACATCTTCCACGAGGGCGGGCCCATCGCCACCGAGCCCTTGCGGCGCGGCGCCATCGGCTGCGTGCTGAAGAACCCGTACGCCGGGCGCTATGTGGAGGACATCCTGCCCTTGATGGACGCGCTGTCGCCCCTGGGCCTGAAACTGGCGCAGCAACTGCTGGCTGCCATGCAGGTGGGGCCCGAGCGCATTCAAGGCTACGGCAAAGGTGCGCTCATTGGCGAGGCGGGTGAGCTGGAGCACGGCGCGCTGTGGCACGTGCCCGGCGGCTACGCCATGCGCGAGCTGCTGGGCTGGAAAGGCGACGCCGCGGCCTACAAGTCCGGGCAGTCGGCGGTTGGCCAGTCCGGCAATGCCCTGGCCATCGTGCCCAGCACCAAGAAGGTGGGCGGACCCGGCGCCACGCTGGACATCCCGCTCACGCACATCAACGCCTCCTACGTGCGAAGCCACTTCGACGCGCTGGAGTTCCGCGTGCCCGATGCCCCCCGCTCGCACGAGATGGTGGTGGTGCTGGCCATGAGCACGGGCTCACGCGTCCACGCTCGGGTGGGGGGCCTCAAGGCGGCTGACATCGCGAAATGGGACGGCCAACGCTGACAGCCCTTCGACGCCCTGCAGAACACGCCCCAACCCCGAAAAGGCCGGACGAATCCTGCCGAACCCTGTCGAGAGGACCCCGAACATGCCCGCTCAGATCCGCAAGCTTGTCGTGCAAATCGACGAAACGCATCGCGAAATGGACCGCGAGGTCAACCCTCCCACCCGCCGCGCACTGGCCATGGCCGTCATCAACAACCCTTGCGCTGGCCGCTATGTGGAGAGCCTGGACGAGTTGATCGCCATCGGCGAGGAACTCGGCGGGCTGCTGGGCCAGCGCTGCGTGCAGGCCCTGGGTATTGCGCCGGAGCAGGCGCACAGCTACGGCAAGGCCGCCATCGTGGGCGAGGCGGGCGAGCTGGAGCACGCCGCCGCCCTCCTGCACCCCAAGCTGGGTGCACCCTTGCGCGCCGCCGTCAGCAGGGGCGCGGCCCTGGTGCCCTCGGCCAAGAAGCAAGGGGGCATGGGCACCGCAGTGGACGTGCCGCTGGGCCACAAGGACGCCGCCTTCGTACGCAGCCACTTCGACGCCATGGAGGCGCGTATCGCCGACGCCCCCCGTGCGAACGAGATTGTGGTGGCCGTGGTCGTCACCGACAGCGGGCGTCCGCTGCCGCGCATTGGTGGCCTGCAGGTGCACGAGATCAAAGGCACCGACGGCCTGCGCTGACGCCCCAAGACGCCGACCTGCCCCGCCGTTGAAACCCCACCAAACACCCCCGACGCCGGACCGCGCCGCCCCCAACCGCAGCCAGGTTACGCCTGATCGACATCTCTAGTTCACCCACCCCCCTGAAGGAGACTGCACCGTGAAAAGAAGACATCTGTTCGCCGCTGCCAGCCTGGCCGTGGCCTTCGCCCTGCCAGCGCACGCCCAGGGCGTGATCAAGATCGGCGAGATCAACAGCTACAAGGCCCAGCCCGCGTTCCTGGAGCCCTACAAGAAGGGCATGGAGCTGGCCGTTGAGGAGATCAACGCCGCCGGTGGTGTGGGCGGCAAGAAGTTCGAACTCATCACACGTGACGACAACGCCAACCCGGGCGACGCCGTGCGCGTGGCCGAGGAGCTGCTGTCGCGCGAGAAGATCGACGTGCTCACAGGCACCTTCCTGTCGCACATCGGCCTGGCGCTGACCGACTTCGCCAAGCAGAAGAAAGTGTTCTTCCTCGCGGGCGAACCTCTCA
>CAYSOD010000210.1:0-6913 GCA_964432385.1 uncultured Rubrivivax sp. | reverse complement strand
GCTCAAGGTGGCCATCACACTCGCCTTCGTGGGCACTGTGCTTGCCGAGATGACGGCAGGCGATTCCGGCATCGGCTACCTCATGCAAACGGCCGGCTCGCAGCAGCGCCTGCCCCTGGCCTTTGCCGGCCTGGTTGTCATCGGCGCCATGGCCATGGCCATGTACGAACTGTTCTCCTGGATCGAGATGCGCACCACGGGGTGGGCACACCGCGGCTCACAGGCGGTGTGAGCACCGAGCCGGTGTCTGGCGGGTGGCGCGCCCACCTGCATCTTCGTTATTGGCGCGATGGCCCACGCACGGTGGCGCTTGATCGCCACGAGGGCCCGCTGAGGGTGCTGCAGCGCCTGTACCCGGAAGGTGACGGCATCTGCCATCACGTGATGGTGCACCCCCCGGGCGGCGTGGCCGGCGGCGATGAGCTGCAAGTGCAAGCGGAGCTTGGCGAAGGCACCCACGCGGTGATCACCACCCCGGGCGCCACGCGCTTCTACCGCAGCGGCGGGCGGCCCTCTCTGCAACGGGTGCGCCTTTGCTTGGCCAAGGGCGCTCGGGCGGAGTGGCTGCCGCTGGAGAACATCGCCTACTCGGGATGCCAGGTCGAGAACCGAACGGAGATCGAGCTGGCCGACGGCGCGGAAACCCTGGGCTGGGACCTCCTGGCCTTGGGCCTGCCCGCCAGCGGCACCGCGTTTGACCGCGGCGAATTCGTCCAGCATGTGGCCTTGCAGCAGACAACGGGTCGAAGCGAGGGTACGCAAGCGGGGCCCGCAGACGCATCGGCCTCACCCCTTTGGCTGGAGCGGGGCCGCATCGCGGCGTCGGACAACCTCTTGCTCGACGCCCCGCTGGGCTGGGCCGGCCGACGCGTGCTGGCCACGGTGTGGTGGGCCGCCGCGCAGCCCCTGAGCCCACCGCGCCGAGAGGCCCTGCTGGAGGCCGCCCGGGCGTGCCCTGCCGACGAGACGTTGACGGGCTGGACAGGCATCACCAGCCCACTGCCCCAGGTGGTGGTGGCCCGGGCATTGGCCGAGCGCGTCGAGCCCGCCATGCAGTGGATGCGCGCCGTCCGAGCCGCATGGCGACGCGAGGCCTGGGGCCTGGACGCCCACCCGCCGCGCATCTGGCGGACCTGATCCGACGCAGCCCAGCCCCGGATTTGCGGCCCGCCAGCCCCTGGGCTGGCCCCGTGGCCGAGGGAGAATCCCGGGCATGTCCGAGCCATTATCGACCGCACCCTCGCCAACACCCGCTGGCGCAGGCTCGTTGGCCGAGGCAGGTTCATCCGCCAGCCAGGACAGCATCGACACCCACGGCAGCGCGGCTGCTGCTCCGGCGAGGCGTCAGGCCCCTGCCCCCGCGGCCCGCTTCGCGCTGGCACGCCAGAGCTGGCAGTTGTTGCTGGCTGCAGTTTTGGGCCTGCCGCTGGCAGCAGCCCTGGGCGCGTGGGCCGTGCTGCACAGCGAGCGCGGCACCGCCTGGCTCCTGTCCGGTGTGCCCGGTCTGCAAGTCACGGCACCTCAGGGAGCCCTCCTGGGCTCCGACTTCGCGGCCGAGCGGGTGGTCTACCGTTGGGATCAGGGTCGCCAGAGCTTGGAGATCGATGGCCTGCAATGGTCGGGGGCGCAGTGGCGCTGGTGGCTGCGCGCGGGCACTTGGGCGGGTGTGCAGGCTGATCGCTTGCAGGCCCATCGCGTGGCAGTCTCCACGGGCCCAGCCACGGGCCGTCCTCTTGCGGCGCCTGCGTCCTTGGCCCTGCCACTGGAAGCCCGCATTCAGGCGCTGAGCGTCGGCCGCCTGGAGTTGGATCAACTGACGCCGTGGCGCGAGATCAGCGGCCGGCTGGAGTTGGGCGGCCAGCAGGGCGCGACTCATCGCGTGGACGACCTGCGCTTTGCCTGGGACGAACTCCAGGCGCGCGGCCACGCCCGTATCGCAGCCCTCAGGCCCTTTGCCGTAGAGGCCAGGCTCTCGGCCAAGGGCACCGGCGCCGTGGAGTGGGAGGCGAACGTCGCGGCCGAGGGCCCACTGCAGGCGATCGATCTGCAGGCCCGCTTGCAGGCGCCCGCGCTGGCTTCGGGCGTCAGACCGTCACTGGACGGCAAGATGGTGCTCAAGCCCTTCGAACGCTGGCCGCTGGGTACGCTGAACCTGAGTCTGCAGTCACTGGATCTGGCCCAGTTGAGCAGCCGGCTGCCCGCCACCCGCTTGACCGGCCGCGCGGCGGTGCAGAGCCAGGCACTGGATCAGCCGGTGCAGGCCGACATCGTGATGGACAACGCAGCGGCCGGCCCCTGGAACGACTCCAGACTGCCCTTGCGCCGCCTGCAACTGGACCTGAAGTCCCGGCTGGACGTGGCGGGCGTCGTGGACATCCGACATCTGGACCTGGACCTGGGCAGCGCGCAACGCAACGCAGGGCAATGGCGCAGCGCCGGCACCTGGGAAAACTCGACGCTGCGTCTCAAAGGGGTGGCCAGCGACATCCAGCCTCATTTGCTGGACGCCAGGGCCCCGACCATGAGCCTGTCGGGTCCGTTGCAAGTGGGCGTGACCGCCGCGGGGGTGGCAGCCTCTGGGGCTCGGCTCAGTAGGACTGGCGGCCCCTGGTCCGTGGACCTTTTAGGCACCTTGACCGGCGCCCTGGAGGGCCTGGGTCAGCGTACGACGATCAGCCTGGACGGCAGCATCAAGCCGCAGGAGATCCAGCTGCGCTCCCTGCTGGCCGAAGCGGGCCAGACCCGGGCCCAGCTGTCGGCCACCGTCGCCCCCTCGGACACAGGCTCCTGGCAGCTTCGCAGCAGCGGCAGCATCACCGAGTTCGACCCCACCACCTGGGTACCCGCCGACGCCAATGCACCTTGGCGGCGCGGCCCGCATCGGCTCAACGGGCAATGGGCGGTGGATGTCTTGTTGCCGGTATGGCGCACCGGAGCGCCAGCCTTGCAGTGGCTGCAGACCCTGCAAGGCAAGGCACAGGTCGAGCTCGGCCCTTCCCGCTTGTCGGGCGTGGCCGCTTCTGGCCGCCTTCGCCTGGAACAGAACCCGACGGCGGCCACAGCGGACCGCAGCCAGTTGCAGGCCGAGTTGCGCCTCGGCCAGAACCAGCTGTCCCTGAGTGGTCGTGGAGACCCCTCGGGTCGCGGTGAATCCGACCGCTGGCAGCTGCAGGTGTCCGCACCCGCCCTGGGGGAGCTGGGCCCTCTGGCGACGCTCGTGCCCCAGTGGGCGGCCTGGATGCCCCAGAGCGGCCGTGTGGAAGGTCGCGTGGAGGCTTCAGGGCGCTGGCCCGAGATCGGCTCTGAAGGCCAGATGGTGGTGGAGGGTTTGAAGAGCGCTCAATACGCGCTGGGCCGCGCTGACGCCCGGTGGCAGTGGACAGGACGGGACAGCGACCCGGTGGCACTGAGTGGCCTGCTGCAGGAGGCCACCCTCGGCCCCAACCGCCTGGCGAGGTTGAGGGGTGAATTGCGCGGCACGGTGCGCCAGCACAGCGCAAGCCTGGACGTGGCCCTTCCTTTGAGGCCGCCCGAGGTGCTGGAAAGAATGCTGGAGATCCCCACCGGCGCCGGGACGCAGGCCCGCATGTCCATCGAAGGAGGCTGGGCGAACGACCCGTCAGGAGGCGGCCGCTGGTCCGGCACCGTCCAGCGGCTGGTGGCTGGGGTCTGGTCAGGAGCGCAGGCCTCCAGCACTTCCGCGCCTGAGGAGCGGGCCTGGCTGGATGCTGTCGGGGTGCGCAGCGAAGTGCGATTTGACGGTCAACGACAGCTGCGCAGCCTGCGACTGGAAGCGGGCCAGGCGGCGCTGGCAGCCGGCCTGCGCCTGAAGTGGGACGAGGCCCGATATGACCTGCCCGACCCCAGCCGGGCCGACCGACCGGATTTCCAGTGGCAGGCTGACGTGCTGCCCTTCGCTGCGGCCCCTTGGCTGCAGCGGGCGCAGACCGGCTTGCAGTGGACGGGCGACCTGCGGCTGAGCGCACGCATGCGGGTGCGGGCGGCCGAACGCTTCGAGGCCGAGGTGAGCCTGAGGCGACACGACGGCGATCTTCAGGTGGTCGAAGGCGGACAGGTCCAGACCCTGGGCGTGAGCACCGCAGACCTGACGCTCAGTGCCAAAGACGGGGTGTGGTCCATTTCGCCGCGCTTCGTGGGCCGCAGCGTGGGCGAGGTTTCCGGCTCGATGCAGCTGCGGACTGACCCACAGGCCCGCTGGCCCGACACCCAGGCCGCCTTGTCGGGCAGCGTGCAGGCCAGGGTGCCCAACCTGGGCATCTGGTCAGGCTGGACGCCACCAGGCTGGCGCATCCAGGGCGAGCTCGCCACCACAGCCAGCCTGAGTGGGCGCTTCGGCGCACCGGCACTCACGGGCGAGCTCACGGCGCAGGGCGTGGGCGTGCGCAATCTGCTGCAGGGGGTGGACTACACCGACGGCGAGCTCAAGGTGGTGCTGCAAGGGGACACCGCCCGCATCGAACGTCTCTCGCTGAGCAGCGGCAGTGGTCGGATCACGGGCCAAGGTGTGGGTGAGTTTGGCGATAAGCCCGTGGCCCGGATGCAGGTCCGCGCGGAGGGATTCCGGGTGCTGGGCCGATTCGACAGGCAACTGGTGGCCAGCGGCCAGGCTGCACTGGCGCTGCAGCCCGACCAGCTCAAGCTGGACGGGCGGGTCGTCATCGACAGCGGCCTCTTCGACTTGGCCTCGCGCGACGCCCCGGCGTTGGATGACGACGTCAAAGTCCGCGGTGGTCGTGAGACTGCCGCGGCCAGCGCACGGCTCGAGCCAGCAACCTTGCCACGCCTGATCAGGCAGTCCAGTGTCAACCTGGACGTGGACCTGGGGCAGAAGCTGCGCCTGCGCGGCCGCGGCCTGGACACGGCCTTGCAAGGCGAGCTCAAGCTCACCACTCCTGGGGGTCGCCTGGCCGTCAACGGCAGTGTGCGTACGCAAGGCGGCACCTATGCCGCCTACGGGCAGAAGCTCGACATCGAACGCGGCATCCTGGCCTTCACCGGGCGGGTGGACACGCCTCGCCTGGACATCGTGGCGCTGCGCCCCAACACCGACCTGCGGGTGGGGGTGGTGATCAGCGGCACACCTCAGTCCCCCCGTGCCCGTTTGTTCAGCGAGCCGGAGATGGGTGAGACCGACAAGCTGTCCTGGTTGCTGCTGGGCCGGGGGTCGGAAGGCCTCGGGCGAACCGACACCTCCGTGCTGCAGCGCGCCGCCGTGGCCCTGCTGGCCGGCGAAGGCGAGGCCCCCACGGACTCGCTGCTGCGCGCCTTTGGCATCGACGACCTGTCGGTGCGCCAGACCGACGGGGACGCACGTGAGACTATCGTCCGCCTGGGCAAGCAGCTCAGCCGCAACTGGTACGCGGGCTATGAGCGCGGCGTCAACGCCACAGCAGGTACGTTCCAGCTGATCTACCGCGTGGCCCAGCGCTTCACGTTGCGAGCGCAAAGCGGGCTGGAGAACTCGGTGGACTTGATCTGGACCTGGCGCTTCGACCAATCGCCCCTGTCCCCGGGGCGGCGACCGGCGGCGCCCTGAGCCGCTCGTCGATAGAGCCGCAGCCCGGTCAACCTCAGGGTCAGAAGAGCCCGACGATCTTCCCGTCCGGTCCGATGTCGATGGCGCATGCCGAAGGCTCTTTGGGCAGGCCCGGCATGGTCATGATGTCGCCGCAGATCATGACGATGAACTCGGCACCCGCGGCCAGCCGGACCTCCCGCACATTGACCACGTGGCCGCTGGGCGCACCTCGCAGCAAGGGGTCCGTCGAGAAGGAGTACTGCGTCTTGGCCACGCACACAGGGTAGTGCCCGTACTGCTCCTGCAGCTTCTGGATCTGCGCCCGTACCTTGGCGTCGGCAGAGATGTCGGCCGCCCCGTAAATCTTGGTGGCGATCGCCTTCATCTTGTCCCAAAGCGGAGCACGGTCCTCGTAGACGAACTTGAAGTCGCTCGGGCCCTCACACAAGCGCACCACCTCGTGGGCCACCTCGGCCGCGCCTTTGCCGCCTTCGGCCCAGTGACGCGCCAGGATCACCCGGGTGTCCTGGTGGGACAGCTTGTCCATCAGCAGGCCGATCTCGGCGTCCGTATCTTCGGTGCGGTGGTTGATGGAGACCACGCAGGGCAAGCCGTAGTTCTCGCGGATGTTGCGCACGTGCCGCTCGATGTTGGCGATGCCTCTTTCCAACGCCTCGAGGTTGGGCTGCCCCAGGGCCTTGACATCCACGCCGCCGTGGAACTTCAAGGCCCGAACTGTGGCCACGAGCACCGCCGCCGCAGGTTTGAGACCGGCCTTTCGGCACTTGATATCGACAAACTTCTCAGCCCCCAGGTCAGCGCCAAAGCCCGCCTCCGTGACCACGTAGTCGGCCAGCTTCAGCGCCGTTTTGGTGGCCAGCACGGAGTTGCAGCCGTGGGCGATGTTGGCAAAGGGGCCACCGTGGATGAGGGCCGGCGAGTGCTCCAGGGTCTGCACCAGATTGGGGGCCAGCGCGTCCTTCAGCAGAGCGGCCATGGCGCCGTGTGTCCTGAGCTGGCGGGCCAGAATGGGCTTCTGGTCCCGGGTGTAGCCGCACACGATGTTGCCCAGGCGCTCCTTGAGGTCGGCCACCGAAGTGGCCAGGCAGAAGATGGCCATGACCTCCGAGGCCACCACGATGTCAAACCCGTCCTCGCGCGGGTACCCGTTACCTGGCCCGCCCAGCGCGACGGTGATGTCGCGCAAGGCCCGGTCGTTCATGTCCATCACGCGCTTCCAGGCGATGCGCCGGACATCAAAGCCCAGTTCATTACCGTGATGGATGTGGTTGTCGATCATCGCGGCCAGCAGGTTGTTGGCCAGCGCAATCGCGTTGAAGTCACCCGTGAAGTGCAGGTTGATGTCCTCCATGG
>CAYSOD010000209.1:4734-6914 GCA_964432385.1 uncultured Rubrivivax sp. | reverse complement strand
GGACGTGGGCGACTTCATCTGGACGGGCGGCGACTGTCACATCTACGACAACCACCGTGAGCAGGTGGATCTGCAGCTCTCACGCGCCCCGCTGCCCTACCCCACCCTGCATCTGAAGCGCCGGCCAGCTTCCATCTTCGACTATGAATTCGAGGACTTCGAGGTGCTGGATTACCAGCACCACCCGGCCATCAAGGCGCCGGTGGCGGTGTGAAGCTCGTGCTCATTGCCGCGGTCGCGCTCGACGGTGCGATCGGGAGAAACAACGAATTGCTCTGGCATGAGCCGCTGGACCAGCAGCACTTTCGCGCCAGCACCCTGGGCTGCCCCGTGATCATGGGCCGAAAGACCTGGGAGTCGCTGCCGGCCCGCTTTCGGCCGTTACCGGGACGGCGCAACGTGGTCGTCACACGCAACCCAGACTATGGCGCGCCTGGTGCCGAGTTGGCGCACAGCCTCGAGGCGGCGCTGGCCTTGCTGCAGGGCGCTGAGAAGGTGTTTGTCATGGGGGGCGCGGAGCTCTACACGGCCGCCCTGCCTCTGGCCGACGAACTCATGCTCACCGAGGTTGAGCGCGAGTTCCCGGGCGCCGATACCTTCTTTCCCGCCTTCGACCGCCACACCTATACAGAAACGGCGCGCGAGCGCCACCGGGGCGCGGATGGCACACCCTTTTCATTCGTCACCTACCGCAAGGCCTGTTGAGGAGACCCACGCATGTCCGGATCCGGCTTTCACGTCCACGGCCCGCACGACCACGAACTCGAGCACGCCGCCCAGCATGGCAGCAAAGATGGCTTTGCCGGCACGATTGCCGTCATGACGGCCATCCTGGCCACCATCGGTGCCCTGTTCTCTTACATGGGTGGCGCCACGCAGGCCAACGCAGGTCTGTACAAGAACAACGCGGCCATCAAGAAGACCGAGGCCTCCAACCAGTGGAACTACTACCAGGCCAAAAGCAGCAAACAGAACCTGGCCGAACTCGCCATGGCCCTGGTGCCCGAAGACCGCAAGGCCAGCTACAAAGACGAAGTGGAGCGCTACAAGAAGGAGAAGGCCGAGATCAAGACCGGCGCGGAGAAACTGGAAGCCGAAGCCAAGGCCTGGGACGAGAAGTCTGACCAGCAGATGCACCAGCATCACCGCTGGGCGCAGGCCACCACCGCGCTGCAGATCTCGATTGCGCTGGCGGCCATCGCCTTGCTCACAAGGCACAAGTGGCTGGAGTACGGGATGTTCGGCGTGGCAGGCATTGGCGTGGTGCTGGGCGCGCTGGCGGCCCTGCACATCTGACAAGCGAAACCCAAAGGCATCACTCTTCACGCTCTTGCGGATCCACGTCCCAAGCCCTCCTACCATGCTGGATGTCCTGGTGATCGGCGGCGGCAACGCTGCCCTGTGCGCCGCCCTGATGGCGCGGGAGGCGGGTGCCTCGGTGACGTTGCTGGAAGCCGCGCCGCGTGAGTGGCGCGGGGGCAACTCCATGCACACGCGCAACTTGCGCTGCATGCACGACGCACCGCAGGATGTGCTGGTGGACGCCTACCCCGAGGAGGAGTTCTGGCAAGACCTGCTGAAGGTCACCGGCGGCCTCACCGACGAGGCACTGGCCCGCCGCGTGATCCGCGACTCGTCCACCTGCAGGCCGTGGATGCGCAAGCACGGTGTGCACTTCCAACCCTCGCTGTCGGGCGCGCTGCACACCGCGCGCACCAACGCCTTCTTCATGGGCGGTGGCAAGGCTCTGGTCAACGCCTACTACCGCAGCGCGGAGAAGCTGGGCGTGCAGATCCGCTACGAAGCGCCCGTCACGCGGATCGAACTGCGGGAAGGCCGCTTCGTCGCCGCGCACGCCAGCACGCCTCGAGGTACGCAGCGCATCGAGGCCCGCACCTGCGTGCTGGCGGCCGGCGGCTTTGAGTCCAACCGCGAGTGGCTGCGTGAGGCCTGGGGACAGAACGCGCACGGCGAGTGGCCGGCGGAGAACTTCCTCATCCGCGGCACGCGCTTCAACGACGGCGCGTTGCTGAAGTTCATGCTCGAGGCAGGCGCGGACCCGATCGGCGACGCCACACAGGCCCACATGGTGGCCATCGACGCGCGGGCGCCGTTGTATGACGGCGGCATCTGCACCCGCATCGACTGCGTGTCGCTGGGCGTGGTGGTCAACCGCGACG
>CAYSOD010000209.1:0-4634 GCA_964432385.1 uncultured Rubrivivax sp. | reverse complement strand
GGCATCTGCACCCGCATCGACTGCGTGTCGCTGGGCGTGGTGGTCAACCGCGACGCCCGGCGGTTCTACGACGAGGGCGAAGACTTCTGGCCCAAGCGCTACGCCATCTGGGGCCGCCTGGTGGCGCAGCAGAAGGGGCAGATCGCCTGGTCGGTGATCGACTCCAAGGCCATCGGCCGCTTCATGCCGCCGGTGTACCCCGGCACCCGTGCGCAGACGCTGCCCGAGTTGGCCCGCCAGCTGGGCCTGGACGAGGCCGTCTTCATGCAGACCCTGAACGACTACAACGCCGCCTGCCGGCCCGGCACCTTCGACCACACTGCGCTGGACGACTGCCGCACCGAGGGCCTCACGCCCGCGAAGACGCACTGGGCGCTGCCCATCGACACGCCGCCCTACTTCGCCTATGCCGTGCGGCCGGGCGTCACCTTCACCTACCTGGGCCTGAAGACCGACGAAACCGCCGCTGTCCGCTTTCACGGGCAGCCCAGCCCCAATCTCTTCGTGGCCGGCGAGATGATGGCCGGCAACGTGCTGGGCAAGGGCTACACCGCCGGTGTTGGTATGAGCATCGGCACCGCCTTCGGGCGCATTGCAGGCACCCAGGCTGCCGCTGCCGCACTGGCGCAGGAGGATGCCCATGCAGCCGCTTGAGGCTTTGGTGAAGGAGGCTGTAGCCACCGCGAACGGCGAGGGCATTGGCGAGGGCATCAGCCCCGGCAGCAGCCCGACCAGCGCAACGCCCAGCCCTGCCACCCCGCTGCTCAGTGGCGCAGAAGCCGAAGTGGCCCGCGTGCTGCAGATCTGCAACGGCTGCCGCTACTGCGAGGGCTTCTGCGGCACCTTCCAGGCCATGACCCGCCGGCTGGAGTTCCCCCAGGCCGACATCCACTACCTCGCCAACCTGTGCCACAACTGCGGTGCCTGCCTGCATGCCTGCCAGTACGCGCCGCCGCACGAATTTGCGATCAACGTGCCCCGAGCCATGGCACAGGTGCGGCGCGAGACCTACACCACCCATGCCTGGCCGTCTGCGCTCGGCTCGCTCTACCAGCGTCAAGGCCTGACCCTGTCGCTCGCCCTGGCCGCAGCGCTGGCCTTGATCCTGATGCTGGGGGTGGTGGCGCAGGGCTCATGGGGCCAGCTGCTGTGGCACGCGCCCCTGGCGGGGGACTTCTACCGCATCTTTCCGCACAACCTGATGGTGGCCCTGTTTGCGCCGGTGTTCATCTTCGCGGTGGTGGCGCTGGGCGTGGGGGTGGTTCGCTTCTGGCGAGTGCAAGACCCGGGGGCGCTCGACGGGTCGGCGAAGGGGCAGGCGCGTGCCGAGGCGGCGCACCTGGCCCTGAGCCTGAAGTACCTGGGGGGCGGGCATGGCGAGGGCTGTCATGACGAGGACGACGCCTTCACCGAACGCCGCCGCCGCGCCCACCACCTTACCTTCTACGGATTCATGCTGTGCTTTGCCGCCACCTCGGTGGCCACGCTGTACCACTACCTGTTCGGCTGGGTGGCGCCGTACAGCTTCAGCTCGGTGCCCAAATTGCTGGGCGTGGCGGGCGGCGTCGCTCTGACCATTGGCACCGCCGCCTTGTGGCGCTTGAACCTGCGCCGCCACCCGCTGCACGGCGACCCGGCGCAGCGGCCCATGGACCGCGGCTTCATCGCTCTGCTGTTTGGCACCGCCGTCACCGGCTTGGTGCTCACCTTGATGCGCGGCACGGGCGCCCTGGCCCTGCTGCTGTGCCTGCACCTGGGCTTTGTGATGGCGCTGTTCGCCACCCTGCCCTATGGCAAGTTTGCGCACGGTATCTACCGCAGCGCGGCGCTGCTGAAGTGGGCCATCGAACGGCGGCAGCCGCTGTCGCTCAAGCTGGGGTCGGAGTGACGGTGACCCACCCGCCCCCATCCTGCGCTTGTGCAGGCTGGCCCATGAACGCGCGGTATAACCAGCCATGCCAGCCATGCCGACGATGTCAGCCATGGCCTGCCGAGCCGAGGCCCGCTGATCATCTGGATGCCACATGAGCAGCCAGCCCACCGACCGCCGCGGGGCCCTGATGCGCCTGGTGCGGCCCCTGAGTGCTGCTGCCGTCGGCGGCGGTACGCTGGGGCTGCACGCGCTGACTGCGCGCGCCCAGGGGCGCTTTCCCGAGCGGCCCCTCACCCTGGTGGTGCCCTTTGCCGCGGGGGGCGTGGCCGACCTCACAGCACGCGCCGTGGGCGAGCAGATGGCACGCGTGCTGGGCCAGGCCGTGGTGGTGGAAAACAAGCCCAGCGCTGGCAGCATCGTGGCCAGCCAGGCGGTGGCCTCGGCGCGCGCTGACGGCCACACCCTGCTGCTGATGAGCAACGGGCACGCCGTGAGCGTGTCGCTCTTCAAGCGCTTGCCGTACGACCCGCTCAAGGACTTCACACCCATCAGCCTGTTGGGCAGTTTCGATCTTGGGCTGTTCGTGCCAGCGGCCTCCAGGTTTGCCACGCTGAAAGACTTGCTGGCCTACGCCCGGGCGCAACCCGGCAAGCTCAACGTCGGCAGCATTGCGGTGGGCAGCACGCAGCACCTGGCAGCCAAGCTCTTCGAGACCGTGGCCGGCATTGACGCCCTGGTGGTGCCCTACAAGGCAAGCCCCGCCGTGCTGACTGCGCTGCGCGCAGGGGAGCTGGATCTGGCCTTCGAAGTCACGGGTCCCATGCTGCCCCAGGTGGCCGCCGGGGCCGTGCGCGCCTTGGCGGTGACCTCCGACCGCCGCAACCCCGCCCTGCCCCAGGTGCCCACGGTGCAAGAGGCGGGCGTGGCCGGCTACAACGTGGCCTCCTGGAATGCCTTGGCCGCACCCGCCGGCACACCACCCGACGTGATCGCCGTGCTCAACCGCGCCGTGCGAGAGGCCCTGGCTTCATCGGCCGTGCAGGACAAACTCGGCCGGTCCGGCATGCGCCTGGCGGCCTCCACCCCTGCCGAACAGCAGGCCCTGCTGGCCAGCGAGATCCGGCGCTGGGGCGAGGTGATCCGCACCGCGAAGATCGAGCCGGAGTAAGGCAGGCGCCCCGCTCGCTGGCCACACTCTTGACGATGGCCCGCCGCAGCGCCCAACCAGGGCCCGCAAGCTCCACCTCCCCGCCCGCCCCTCACTCAGAAGGACTGCACCGTGCAAATCGCCACTTGGAATGTCAACTCCCTGTCCGTGCGCCTGCCGCAGTTGCTGGAGTGGCTGGCCGCGCACCCGGTGGACGCCATCGTGCTGCAGGAGACCAAGCTCACCGATGACAAGTTCCCGGCCGCGGAGATTGCGGCGGCGGGCTACCGGGCCCAGTGGTTCGGCCAGAAGACCTACAACGGCGTGGCCCTGCTGTCGCGCACGGATGCAGCCGACCCGGTGCGCAACATTCCGGGCTTTGCCGACGAACAGGCGCGCGTGATCGCCGGCACGGTGGGCGGGGTGCGGGTGATCGGCGGGTACTTTCCCAACGGGCAGGCGCCGGGCAGCGACAAGTTCGCCTACAAGATGGGTTGGCTGGATGCGCTGCGCGCCTGGGTGGCGCAGGAGTTGGCCACGCACCCGAAGCTTGTGCTGTTGGGCGACTTCAACATCGCGCCAGAAGACCGTGACGTGTACGACCCCGTGGCCTGGGCCGGGCAGATCCACTG
The DNA here is from genome assembly GCA_964432385.1 of uncultured Rubrivivax sp. Classification (GTDB taxonomy): domain Bacteria; phylum Pseudomonadota; class Gammaproteobacteria; order Burkholderiales; family Burkholderiaceae_C; genus Rubrivivax. Next base: position 982 of record CAYSOD010000209.1, on the reverse strand, counting down.
CACCGACGAGGAGCGCGCGCACTTCCGCTCGCTGCTGGGGCTGGGCCTGCACGATGCCTTTCGCCTCTTCGAGCAGGCTCCGAAGTCCTGGAGCTGGTGGGACTACCGCAACCTTGCTTTTCGCAAGAACCAGGGGTTGCGCATCGACCACATCCTGGTCAGCGAGGCCCTGCGCGCTCAGGTCAGCGAGTGCACCATCGACAAGACGCCGCGCCGCAACGAACGCCCCAGCGACCACGCGCCTGTGGTGGTGAGCCTGAACATCCCTGGGCCTTGAAGACCGGGTGGGCCAGGCGAGCAGCCAGAACCCAGTCACTGCCGCAGCAGCGCGGGCACGGCAGGGTCAGGCGAGCCTACTCGTCGTCCAGCCCCAGCTCCTGGATCTTGCGCGTGATGGTGTTGCGGCCGATGCCCAGGCGCTGCGCCGCCTCGATGCGGCGCCCGCGCGTGACATCCAACGCCGCGCTGATCATGCGGGCCTCGAAGCGCCGGGTCAGCGTGTCCCACACGCTGTCATGACCCGCGGCCAGTAAGGCCCTGACCTCGCGCTCCATGCCGCCAACCCAGTCCTCAGCGGGCCCCGCGTGGCCGTTGAGCGGCGCGGCCATGGGCATGGGCTGCGCCAGGTAGGCGGACTGTGCGGGTGGCGCAGAGGGCGCCAAGGGCATGGGCTGCACCGACGGCACCGTCTCTGCCGTGGACGCCGAGGCCGGGGTCACGGCCGCGCTCACCCCTGCCCCAGGGGCCGCGCGCGCACCCGCCAGCAGTTCCGGCGGCAGGTCTTCCACCTCCACCACCTGGGCCGGCGCCATCACGGTGATCCAGTGGCACAGGTTCTCGAGTTGCCGCACGTTGCCGGGGAAATCAAAACCCACCAGGCGCTGCAGCGCCGGCTCGCTGATGCGCTTGGCGTCCACACCCAGCTCCTTGGCGCTGCGCGCCAGAAAGGAGCGGGTGAGCATGGGGATGTCCTCGCGCCGCT
>CAYSOD010000208.1:0-6916 GCA_964432385.1 uncultured Rubrivivax sp. | reverse complement strand
CTGTGCCCCTACTTCGTGCCCACCGGCATCAGCCGCAGCGAGCGCAACCGCCCCGAGGCCTTGGCCGAAGCACAGACGCCGCCCACCAAGAGCCAGCTGATCGCACAAGCCATGAGCGACAAGGCGGTGACCAGCGGCAAGGTGTCTGCCGCCGAAGTGGCGCAGTTCGTCTTTGACGCCATGGTGGCCAACCGCTTCTACATCTACAGCCACCCGCGCAGCCTGGCCGGCGTGCAGACCCGGCTGGAAGACCTCATGACCCCGCGCAACCCCAGCGACCCCTTTGCGGCGCGGCCTGACATCGCCGAGAAGTTGCGCGCCTCGCTGCGCGAGGCGTGAGGCGCGGTGCTTCCAACCCGTGGATTGGGGGCCGATCCAACCGCTCAAAGCCCATGGCCCGTGCACGCTGAAGGGGTGGCAGATCGCGTCAGCGCCTGCCAGTCTGTGGTGATCGGCGCCGGTCCGGCCGGTCTGATGGCGGCTGAAGTCCTGGCCACGGCGGGTGTGCAGGTGGACGTCTTCGACGCCATGCCCTCGGTGGGCCGCAAGTTCCTGCTGGCGGGCAAGGGGGGGTTGAACCTCACGCATGCCGAGCCTGAAGATTTGCTGCGCACGCGCTACCGCGAGGCTGAATCGTGGTTGACCCCCGCCTTGACCGCCTTCGGCTCAGCGGCCCTGCGCCATTGGGCTGAAGGCCTGGGCATCAGCACCTTCGTTGGCACGTCTGGTCGCGTGTTTCCGCAAGAAATGAAGGCCGCGCCCATGCTGCGAGCCTGGCTGCTGCGCCTGCGTCGGCAGGGGGTTCGGTTTCACATGCGCCACCGCTGGACGGGCTGGGGCCCTGGCGCCGTTTTGAACTTCACGGCCCCCGAGGGCCCGCGTGCGGTGCGTGCCCAGGCCACCGTGCTGGCCCTGGGCGGCGCCAGCTGGGCGCGCTTGGGGTCGGACGGCGCCTGGGTGCCCTGGCTGCGCGCGCAAGGCGTGGAGGTGGCCGCGCTTCAGCCCTCGAACTGCGGCTTCGACGTAGGCTGGAGCGATCACTTCCGCCTCCGGTTCGAGGGTGCTCCGTTGAAGTCGGTGGCGCTGGAGTGGGACGAAGGTCCAGCGCCGGCCCCTGCGCGCCGCCGGCAACTGGGCGAGTTCATCGTCACCGCCACTGGCATGGAGGGCAGTCTGGTCTATGCGGCGTCGGCAGCGTTGCGCGAGCGCCTGCGAAGCGTTGGGTCCGCCACGTGCTGGGTGGACCTGCTGCCTTCCCGATCGCCCGAAACGGTGCTCGCGGAGGTGACGCGCGGCCGCGGCACGCGCTCCTTGAGCACCCACCTCAAGTCGCGGCTGGGCCTGGACGGCGTGAAGATAGGCTTGCTGCACGAGCAACTCACCCGCCAGGAGATGCTGGACGGCCCCACACTCGCCCGCGCTATCAAGCTACTGCCCATCGTCTTGCGGGCGCCACGTCCCATCGACGAGGCGATCAGCACGGCCGGCGGCGTGGGCGCCCACGCGGTGGATGAACATCTGATGCTTCAACGACTGCCGGGCGTCTTCTGCGCCGGCGAGATGCTCGACTGGGAGGCCCCCACCGGCGGCTACCTGCTCACCGCCTGCTTCGCCACGGGGCGCTGGGCGGGTGAGGGTGCGGCGCGTTGGCTCCGGGAAGCCGCATCCGATTCCGCAGCCGCCACCGGCCCCGCCACTCCCTCTGCAGCCGATGACCGTTGATCTGCCCACATACGTTGTGTGGCCTGCGGCCTTGATTCCACGCTGGCTACACTGCGCCGCTTTGTTTTTCCGCGCCTTTCTTCACTCACCTTTCATGACCGCCTGCCCAGCGCAGGGGCCTGACACCCCTTGAACAAGATCCTGTTGCAGATTGCCGCCGAGCTGAAGGTTCGGCCGGCGCAAGTGAACGCAGCCGTCGAGCTGCTGGATAGCGGGTCCACGGTGCCCTTCATCGCCCGCTATCGCAAGGAGGCCACGGACGGCCTGGACGACATCCAGCTGCGTGAGCTGGAAGCCCGCCTGGCCTACCTGCGCGAGCTGGAGGACCGCCGGGCCGCCGTGCTCAAGAGCATCGAGGAGCAGGGCAAGCTCACGCCCGAATTGCGTGCTGCCATCGAAGCCGTGCCTACCAAACAGGAGCTGGAAGACCTCTACTTGCCCTACAAGCCACGGCGCCGCACCAAGGGCATGATCGCCCGCGAGGCCGGCATCGAACCCCTGGCCGACCGGCTGTTTGCCGACCCCACGCTGGACCCCGCTGCCGAAGCCGCCGCCTTCGTGGCCGGCTATCCCGGCGGCGCGGCGGCCCTGGCCGAAGCCGGCTTTGCTGATGCGTATGCGGTGCTGGACGGCGTGCGCGACCTGCTTTCTGAGCGCTGGGCCGAGGACGCGGCCCTGGTGGGCAAGCTGCGGGAATGGCTGTGGGCCGAGGGCCTGTTCAAGAGCCAGCTGGCGGATGGGACAGAGGGCAAGGACGGCACCCACCCCGATGCGGCCAAGTTCCGCGATTACTTTGACTACGCGGAGCCTATCCGTACCGTGCCGAGCCACCGCGCGCTGGCGGTCTTCCGCGGGCGCTCCCAGGAGTGGCTGGACGTCAAGCTGGTGCTGGATGAGCCGGTCCCCACCGTGACCAGCGCAGCGGCCACCGCCTCAGCCGCTTCGGCAGGGGTGTCTCGACCCCCTGCTTCACGCGCGGCGCCTGCGTCCACCTCTCTGGCCGAAGGCCGCATCGCCCGCTATCTGGGTTGGAGCCACGCCGCCCGGCGTGCTGACGATCTGATCCGCAAGACCATCGCCTGGACCTGGAAGGTCAAGCTCTCCCTCAGCCTGGAGCGCGACCTCTTCGCCCGCCTGCGGGAGGAGGCCGAGGCCGTGGCCATCAAGGTGTTCGGCGACAACGTGCGTGATCTGCTTCTGGCCGCACCGGCTGGCAAGCGGGTGGTCATGGGGCTGGACCCGGGCATCCGCACGGGCGTGAAGGTGGCGGTGGTCAGCGACACCGGCAAGGTGCTGGACACGGCCACCGTCTACCCGCACGAGCCGCGCAACGACTGGGAGGGCGCGCTGCACGCCCTGGGCCGGCTGGTGGCCACGCACGGCGTGAATCTGATCGCCATCGGCAATGGCACGGCCAGCCGAGAGACCGACAAGCTGGCAGCCGAGTTGATCCAGCGCATCCGCAAGCTGGCGCCCGAGGCGCGGCTCGACAAGGTGGTGGTCAGCGAGGCCGGTGCCTCGGTCTACTCGGCCAGTGAATACGCAAGCAAGGAGCTGCCTGAGCTGGACGTCAGTCTGCGCGGCGCCGTCAGCATCGCGCGCCGCCTGCAAGATCCGCTGGCCGAACTGGTGAAGATCGACCCCAAGAGCATCGGCGTGGGCCAGTACCAGCACGACGTCAACCAGAGCGCGCTGGCGCGCACCTTGGACGCCGTGGTGGAGGACTGCGTCAACGCCGTGGGGGTGGACCTGAACACGGCCTCGGTGCCGCTGCTGTCGCGCGTGTCCGGCCTGTCGGCCTCGGTGGCCGGCAGCATCGTGCGCTGGCGCGATGCCAATGGCGCCTTCCGCAGCCGCCAGCAGTTGCTGGACGTGACAGGCCTGGGGCCGCGCACCTTCGAGCAGGCGGCAGGTTTCTTGCGCATTCGGGATGGCGACAACCCGCTGGACATGACGGGCGTGCACCCGGAGACCTACCCCGTGGTGCAGAAGATGCTGGAGCGCACGGGCAAGGGCGTGCAGGCGCTGATGGGTCAAGCCGACGTACTGCGCACCCTCAAGCCCGAGGCCTTTGCCGATGAACGATTTGGTGCCATCACGGTCAAGGACATCCTGACTGAGCTGGAAAAGCCCGGCCGCGATCCGCGCCCGGACTTCCAGGTGGCGCGCTTCAACGACAGCGTGTCTGACCTGAAAGACCTGCAGCCGGGCATGCTGCTGGAGGGCACGGTCAGCAACGTGGCGCAGTTCGGCGCCTTCGTCGACCTGGGCGTTCACCAAGACGGCCTGATCCACGTCAGCCAGCTCAGCCACAAGTTCGTCAACGATGCCCGCGAGGTGGTCAAGACCGGGCAGGTGGTCAAGGTCAAGGTGCTGGAGGTGGACCTGACCCGCAAACGCATCTCGTTGACCATGAAGCTGGACGCCGCGGTCACACCGCGGGGGGCCACACGCTCCGGTGACAACACCTTCCGGCCGGCCGGTCGCCAAGAGCGGCCGGACCTGCGCAGCGCGCGCTCTGGCACTGCAGTTGAAGGGCAGGGCGCCATGGCTGCGGCCTTCGCCAAGTTGCAGGGGCCAAGGTGATGAGTGGCCCAGGCGCCTGGCGCGGATGGGTGGGCAGGTGGTCTCTTCAGGTGTCCATGGCCGGCGGCTTCGGCGGCGCTGCCATTGCGGCGCTGGCGCAAGCACCCTCTCAGGCGCCCGTGGCCGAGCCTTCCCCCCAGCGCGTGGAGATCCGCGGCAGTGAACTCACCGATACCGAACAACGGCGGCGTGAGCCTGTGGCCAAGCAGATCTTTGGCCGCGAGGAACTGGACAAGTACGGTGATGTCAGCGTCACCGACGTGCTCAAGCGCCTGCCGGGCGTCACGCTGTCTGGCGGCAACCCGCGGCTGCGTGGACTGGGCGCGGGCTACACCGTGATTCTGGTGAACGGAGAACGGGCGCCGCCCGGGTTCTCGCTGGAGAACCTGCCGCCTTCGCAGGTGGAGCGCATCGAGGTCACCAAGGGCCCCACCGCCGAGCACAGCGCACAGGCTGTGGCCGGCACCATCAACATCATCCTGCGTGCGGCTGCGCGACAACGCCAGCGCGAATTGCGCGTCGGCCTGGCCTACACCGCCGAGTCGCCTGTCCCCTCGTTCAACGCCAGCCTGGGCGACCGTGTCGGTGCCTTCAGCTACATGTTGCCCTTGTCGGGCTACCAGTGGCGCGGTGCCGCCGAGCGCGAGATCATTCGCTTGGGGCGCGATGCAGCGCTGCTGCCCCAGGAGTTGATCGTGCGGGCCCAGGACCGCTGGCGGGGTGGCGGCGCTACCCTGGGGCCCCGGCTGAGCTTCAAGCCCAACGAGGCCTGGACCATCGAGTCGCAGACCTTCGCGCAGCGCAACGAGTGGCAATCTGCCAGCCTGGTGGGCACCCAGGTGCTGCTGGGCAGCACCCCCACCAGCGTGTGGGATGACAGCGAGAACCGCGGCCACTGGCAAACCTTGCGCACGGGCGTGCAGGTCAACCGCCGCAGCCCCCAAGGCCACCGCTTCGAGGCCAAGCTGGGCGTTCAGCATGCCGACAGCCGTTTCCGCACCGACGTGGACGGCTTCGACGGCGCTGGCCAGCAGACCTTGGTGCGCCTGGCGCAGGGCAGCAGCCGAGAGCAAAGCCGCAGCACCAGCGGCAAGTTCTACACACCGCTGTTCGAGGGCCACGGGCTGTCGGCGGGGTGGGACTTGGAAGCCCGACGCCGTGTGGAAGAGCGCAGTCTTCTGGAGAATGGCCAGCCCGTCCTGACAGGTTTCGAGGGCGAGGCCTTTCGCGCCCGCATCGAGCGCCAGGCCCTGTACCTGCAGGACGAGTGGGAGATCGCGCCCCAGTGGTCCACCTATCTGGGTTTGCGTGCAGAGCGCATCGCCACGGCCAGTCGCGGCAGCGCCGATGAGCGGCGCAGTACGAGCTCGGTGGTCACCCCGCTGTGGCATCTGAACTACCGGCTCGATCCCAAGGGGCGGGACCTCATCCGCGCGAGCCTGACCCGCACCTACAAAGCGCCTGACCTGAATGCGCTGATGGCCCGCCCGGGTATCAACACCAGTTACCCCACCAGCGGCCCCAACACCGAGATCACCCCCGACCGCGTGGGCAACCCGCTGCTGCAGCCTGAACTCTCTACCGGTCTGGACATCGCGTTCGAGAAGTACTTCCCTGGTGGCGGCGTCTTCAGCGTCGGCACCTTCCATCGGCGGGTCAACGGGCTCATCCGCAACGCCGTGACGCGGGAGACCGTGGCCTGGTCACCCGTGCCGCGCTGGGTGTCACGCCCGGTCAATCTGAGCCGGGCCAGCAGTTCGGGCGTCGAACTCGAGATCAAGGGCAAGGCTGAAGAACTCCTGCCCGCAGGATGGAAAGCTCCTGCTGGCATGAGCCTGCGCGCCTCGCTGAGCGCCTACCGGTCGCGCGTCGACGACATTCCGGGCCCGGCCAATCGCTTGGAGGGCCAGTTGCCCTTGTCTTTCACGGCCGGCCTGGACCACGCTGTGGCCGGCACACCGCTGACCTGGGGCTTCAATCTGGCGCGCACGCCCGGCTACGAGGTGCAGCAGACAGCGGCTCAACGCCTGGAGCAGGGCCGCTCGCGCAACCTGGACGCCTATGTGTTGTGGACTTTCAGCCGCCAGATGCTGCTGCGCGTGGCCGGCAACAATGTGGCACCGCTGGACGAGGTGAACCGCATCAGCCTCGTGGACGAGGGCGGGCTGGCGCAGTCCACCCGCACCCTGCGCCGGCCCAGGCCTTCCTTCAACGCCAACCTCACGTTCAAGTTCTGAAACGCTCCTGGAGACCTTCCGCATGGACCCCCGCCACGTCAAGCCCGAAAGCATCGCCGCCCAGGCCCTGGGCTGGGTGGACGAGAAGACCCGCGCCATCACGCCGGCCATCCACGTCTCGTCGACCTACCTGCGCGACCCGGACAACCAGTACCGCTCGGGCCGCGTCTATGCCCGCGCCGACAACCCCGCTTTTGACCAGGCCGAGGCCGTGTTGGCGCAGTTGGAACAGGGCGCACAGGCGGCCCTGTTCGCCTCCGGCATGGCCGCGGCCACGGCCGTGTTCCAGGCGCTGTCGCCGGGGGACCACGTGCTGGCCCCCAAGGTCATGTACTGGTCGCTGCGCAACTGGCTGATGAACTTCGCCACCC
>CAYSOD010000207.1:0-6927 GCA_964432385.1 uncultured Rubrivivax sp. | reverse complement strand
GCGGAAGTGGGCTTCCTGGGCGGGGTCGTCGGCGGCAATGAAGCTCACAGCCACCCCGGCGGCGCCCTGCCGCGCGGTGCGCCCGATGCGGTGGATGTGCGTGGCGGGCGAGCGTGCGAGTTCGTAGTTCACCACGGCGGGCAACTGCTCGATGTGCAGCCCGCGCGAGGCCATGTCGGTGGCCACCAGCACACGCACGGCGCCGCTGCGGAAGTCCGCCAACGCGCCCGTGCGCGCGCCCTGGCTCAGCTCACCGTGCAGCGCCGCGGCGCGAAGGCCTGCCGCGTTGAGCTTGGCCGCCACGTGCTCGGTGGCGTAGCGCGTGGCCACGAAGACCAACACACGCGCCCAGCCCTCGGTGCGGATGAGGTGGCGCAGCAGGGGCGTGCGCTGGGCGATGTCAACCTGCAGCGCGCGCTGCGCGAGGGTGGGGGGCAGGCTGTGCTCAAGCGCGGTCGTGGCCGCTGCAGTCGGACGGGACGTGCGTGCGCTGTTTGCAGCGAAGTTCGATGTTGTGGTCGCCCCTTGCGCCTGCGTGGAGTCGTCGGACGTTCCCGGAGCGGTGGTGCGTACGGCGGTCTGCCTGGATGGTGAGCTGATGCGGTATTCACCTGCAGCGGCCGGCACCACGTCGATCTGCTCCGGGTCGTGCAGCAGGTCCTGCGCCAGCGACATCACCTCGGGCCCGAAGGTGGCGGAGAACAACCACTGCTGGCGGCGCCGAGGCAGCAGGCCCAGCACCCGCGCGAGTTCGTCGGCAAAGCCGTCTTCCAGCAGGCGGTCGGCCTCATCCAGAACCAGTGTTTCCAGGCGGTCCAGCCGGAGGCCGCTGTAGGCCTGCTCGGGCCCTCGGGAGCGACGCCGGGCCACCAGATCCAGCAGCCGGCCGGGGGTGGCCACCACTACATCGGCGCCCCCGCGCAGCGCCATCAGCTGCGGGTTGACCGAGACCCCGCCGACCAGGGTGACCACCTTGATCCGCATCGCCAGGGCCTGGGTGTAAGCGACAAAGGTGTCGGTCACTTGCAGCGCGAGCTCGCGTGAGGGCACCAGCACCAGCGCGCGCGTCGCGCGGGGCGTCTCGGGCTCGGTGTGAAGCAGCCGCAGCAGGTTCTGCAGCACAGGCAGCACGTAGGCCAGCGTCTTGCCCGAGCCGGTGATGGCCGCGCCGATGAGGTCTCGGCCCGCCAGCGCGGCAGGAATGGCGGCTGTCTGGATGGGCGTGGGCCGCAAGTGCCCGCGTTGCGCCAGGGTGCGCAGCAAGTCGGGGTGCAGCCCCAGGGATGCGAAGGACATGGTGGATTGTGCTCGCCGACCTGTGGAAACCGCAGCCTCAATCGCGCCAGTCAGGTCGTCATCAAGAAAGCGCGTATCAGGACCGCCGCGCGCTCCGGTCTCAGGGATTGCACCGTGCCGACGAACAAGCGCCGGTTGAGCCAGCCGTGTGGGCCCTCGGGCGCCGACACGCGAATGCGCGACACCGCATAGCGCGAGGGCTGGGCCGATTCATCGATCAGCGCCTGGTTGTCGATGCTGAGCACCGTGCCGTCTTCGGTCTCCATCTCGTAGATCGCGTGCAGCTCCTTCACGCCGTCCTGGCGCAGCAGCTGACGGTCGGCACCGCCGGGCCTGACCGTGCCACTCAGCAACTCGTGCCCTGGGCCGCCCCAGAACCGACCTCCGAGGATGGGGACGATGAATCTTTCTCCGTAGGCCGACAGGCCCAGGGTTTCCCGTTCGTCGATGTCGACCACGGCCGTCCAGGCCAGGTGGGCCTGCGGAGTCAGGCACGGGAGGGTGGCCGCCAGCGTTTGGGCCTGCACGGGATCGTGCAAGTGGGTGTTCGATTCCGACATAGGGAACTCCATGATTCAGGGATGCTGACGGGTGAAGCGTTCCATGTGGTCCAGGAAGCGCTGCGTGGCCTGGCTGACAGCTGCGTTGTTCAGCAGCCAGCCCAGGGGTGAGAACGGCAGGGCAGGCCGCACATCGAGGATGGCCAGCTGGCCGGCCTCCACCAGTTGACGCACCACGCCGTAGGGCAACAACGTGAGCAAGTGATCACCCTGGAGCAAAGCCCAGGTCAGGCCCGACACGCGCGTCACCACGGGGCTGACGGTTGGCGAAGCGCCGAGCTGGGCCATGCGGTCTTCAAAGGCCCGCCGAGCCGCGCTCTGTACAGGCGACATGAGCCAGCGTTCCCGTGCCACCGTGGGCCAGTCCACCGTCTGGCCCCGGTTCAGTGGATGCTGCGGCCCGCAGGCCACCACCCAATCATCGGCGACGCGGGGGTGGAAGCTGCAGCCGTTGGGCAAGGGTTGGGGTTCGCGGCAGAAAGCCACGTCCACCTGTTGGCGTGAGACCCACTCGGCGCAGCGGTCGGCCTCGCACTCCTGGACCTGGATCTGGATGCCGGGCTCGGCCTGGGCGAAGGCCGGCAGCGCACGCACCAGCCATCCCGACAACGCGCTGGTCAGGGCCGCGATCCGCACCACACCTTCGCCCCGCTGCCGCATGGCGGTAATGGCTTCACTGGCATCGGCCAAGGCGTCCAGGGCGCGGCGTACGAGGGGCAGCAGCATCTCACTGGCCGCGGTGGGGCGCATGCCGCGCGCATGCCGCTCGAAGAGCCTGACCCCTACCAGACGCTCCAGATCCGCCAGGAGTTGTGTGGCGGCGGGCTGACTCAAGTGAAGCGCCTCGGCTGAGCGCTTCAGGTTGCCCAGCTCCACCAGCTTGACGAACAGGTGCAGGTGGCGCAAGCGCGCGCCGGCCATCAGCCTGGAGAGCAGCACGGTGGCCGGTAGAGTGTCCACAGATATAAGCAAAGCAAATAGGTAAAACGAAGTTTCGCACTCTCGTTGATGGTTCAGAAACAGAATCGAGGAGGGGCGACACAAGAGACCCACCTGACATGGCCGGCCGTTGGCCAGGCACCAAGAGCCGGCCGGCCCTTCGAGGAGACACCCTGATGCGCACCCGTACCCTTCGTCCAGACAGCCCATCACGTCGCTGGCTGTGCTCCGCCTTGCTGGCCTGCACCGCAGGCTCAGTGTGGGCTCAGGGCACCTATCCGGATCGGCCCATCACCCTGGTGGTGCCCAACGCAGCGGGGGGCGCCGCCGACAATCTGGCCCGCAGCATGGCCGACGAACTGACCAAGCGCCTGGGCCAGACCGTCATCGTCGAGAACGTGGGCGGCGCCTCGGGCGCCTTGGGCGCACAACGCGTGCTGCGCAGCCCGCCGGATGGCCACACCCTGCTGTTCGGCACCACCAGCGACATGGTGGTCACGCCGATTGCCAACCGCAGCGCGGGCTATGGCGCCAAGGACTTCACCCCCATCGCCAAGGTCGGCGTCACCCCCATGACCATCGCCGCCCGCCCGGGCCTGGGTGTCGCGAACATGGACCAGATGGTCGCGCTCGCCCGCCAGAAGCCCAATGGACTGTCCGTGGGCACCACCGGCAGCGCCTCTTTGCAGGCCTTCGCCACGGTGGCGGTGCAAAGGGCCGGGGGCATCGACTTGCTGGGTGTGCCCTACAAGGGCGCGGCACCGCTGCTCAACGATCTGTTGGGTGGGCAGCTCGACCTGGGAGTGATGACCCTGCCCGCGGCCATGCCCCATGTGCGATCCGGCAAGCTCACCATGCTGGGCGTCCTGTCGGACAAGCGACCCTCCTCAGCACCTGACATGCCGACCGCCAACGAGTCTCAATCGGTCAAGGGGGTGGTGGTGGAGATCTGGGCCGCACTGGCAGGCCCGCCGAACATGCCCGCTGCCGCGGTGGAGCGCCTCAGCCGGGCGGTGCAGTCCATCCTCGGGGACAAGGAATTCACGGAGCGGCGCGCCAAGATGGGCGACATGGCCGTGCCCTACCAGAGCCCGGCGGACTTCGGACGCTTTCTGCAGGCTGAGGACGAGCGTTACCGCGCACTCGCCACGGGGCTGAAGCTGGAGTGATGCCCGCAGCGGAGCAGGCTTGCGCGACCAGGGTGCCGGTCATGATGGGGGAGCTGTCCAGGGCCGTCCTGCCTTCCGGGGTGGAACTGCATTACCTGCAAGGCGGGGCAGGTGAACCGTTGGTGTTCGTCCACGGCGTGATGGGCGATTGGGAGTCTTGGGCTCCGCAGTGGCCGGCCTTTTGCGCCCATTACCACTGCACCGCCTACAGCCGGCGCTACAACCACCCCAACTGCAACGACATGGCCTCACCCGACCATTCGGCACTGGTCGAGGCGGAGGACCTGCGGCAGTTCATGGGTGTGCTCGGCCTGGACAGCGCCATCCTCGTGGCCAGCTCCTACGGGGCGTTTGCCGCGCTGGCCCTGGCGGTGCATCACCCTGCCATGGTCTCGGCCCTGGTGGCCGTGGAGCCGGCCATGCTGTGCTACGCCGACTTCACCGAGACCGGGCGTCAGGAGCGGGCACGTTTCACGCACAGCGTGATCGAGCCAGCGAACGCCGCCTTCAAGCGTGGCGATGACGCGCTGGGCGCCACGCTGATGACCGGCGGCATCCACGCTACGGGCGCGGCAGCTCTGCAGGGGCCGGCTATGGCCCGTCGGCTTCAGAACGCCAAGGCCATGCGCATGCTGGCGCTGTCCAGCAACGAGTTTCCCTTGCTGCCCCCGGCGTCGCTGGCCGCGATCCGATGTCCCGTGCTGCTCTTCTCAGGCCAGGACACCGCGGCCATTCACGCCGAGGTGTTCCGCAACGTCTGCGCTGCCATGCCGCAGGCCCGGCAGGTTCTCATTCCCGGCGCCGGCCACCCGGTGGCGCGGGATCAGCCGGCGCTGTTCAACGAGGTGGCCTTGAGTTTTCTGACTGGAGTGCGAGGTGCTTGACCGGTGGGCCGGCCAAGGGTACTGAACGGCTCGCGGCGCCGCTGACTCGGCGAAATCTCAGCGGTCTTCAGGGCCGACAGAGGACCGTACGCCCGCCACCCAGGTCTGACCGAACGCAGGAAGGTCGGTCGCGAACACCAATGTGTCCAGCAGGCTGTCTGTCGGTACGCCGGTGAGGGCGTCCACGGTTGGGTTGAGGACGATGGCGTCAGCCCTTGCGCCAGACCTCAGACCCCACACCGGCTGGCTGGCGGCGGCTGCGCCGCCTCGCAGCATGGTCTGGAACAGGCGCTGTGCTGTGGACGGCTCACCCAATTCGGGCGCGGCCGAGACATTGCGCCGCCGCTGCACCAGGCGTTGGCCGTACTCCAGCAACTGCAACTCGCGCGGCCATTGGCGGCTGACGTGGCTGTCCGAGCCGATGGACAGCGGCACCCCTGCGGCCAACCAGCCCGGCAGGTCGAACAGGCCGTCGCCCAGGTTGGCCTCGGTGGTGGGGCAGACCACCACCCCGGCCCCTGCGCGCGCCACGGCCTCGATCTCGGCGGATGTGGCGTGCGTGGCGTGTACGAGGCGCCAGCGGGCGTCCAGCCGCACGTTCGCGCACAGCCATTCGATGGGACGCAGCCCGGTGGCGGCTACGCAATCGTCGACCTCGCCCGTCTGCTCGGCGATGTGGATGTGGATGGGCCCCTCGTCGTCAGCGGAGCGCTGGGCCAGCTCGGCGATGGACTCGCTCCGCGCCGCGCGCAGCGAGTGGATGGCCACGCCGGCGTCCACGCCGCTCATGCGCCAAGAGCGGATCTCGTCGCGCATGGCGATGACTTCATCCACCGTGGTGGCAAAGCGGCGCTGGTCGGCACGCAACTGCGGCTGCGTGAAGCCGGCCCGCTCGTACAGCACGGGCAGCAGCGTGAGACCAATGCCTGCCTGTTGCGCGGCTTGGGCGAGCGCGCGCGCCATGGCACAGCGATCAGGGTAGCGGGTGCCGTCCGGCGCATGGTGCAGGTAGTGGAATTCGCACACATGGGTGTAGCCGCCGGCCCGCATCTCGCTGTACAGCGTGGTGGCCACGGTCTGCAGTGCTTTCGGCGTGATGCGCAGCGCCACGCCGTACATGCGGTCGCGCCAGCTCCAGAAATCGTCGTGCGTGCCCTCGCGCCGCTCGGCCAGACCGGCGAAGGCACGCTGGAAGGCATGGCTGTGGGCGTTCACCAGGCCGGGCAGCACGGGGCCGGGCAGGCGCTGCGCGTCTGCGGGCGGCGCCGTGACGCCCGGCGTCACCGCAGCCCAGGTGCCGTCGGGCGCAATCTCCAGCAGCACGTCGGCCTGCCAGCGGCCGTCAACCCATGCGTGGGGGGCGTGCAGAAGTCGAGCGCTCGTCACGCCGGCCGCCAGTCGATCATCACCTGCACCAGCTCGCGCAGCAGCGGCGTGATGGCCGCAGCCTTGGCGGCGTGCCAGGCGTAGGGCGGCTGCTCGTCCATGTAGGCGCGCCAGGCCATCTCCAGTTGCACGGCGTGCATGCCACTCTCCGGGCGCCCAAAGTGGCGCGTGATGTGTCCGCCCTTGAAGCGGCCGTCCAGCACATGGCTGTAGGCGGTCTGCCGCTGGCACACGGCGTAGACCGCCGCGCGCAGCGAGGGCGCGCAACTGCGGCCCTCTACCGTGCCCAGGTTCAGGTCGGGCAGCGCACCCTCGAACAGCCAAGGCAGCTCGCCCTTGATGCTGTGCGCGTCGAACAGCACGGCGTGGCCGTGCGTGGCCTTCAGGCGCCGCAGTTCATCGGCCACGGTGTCGTGGTACGGCTGCCAGTGCGCGGCCACGCGCTGACGGATCTCGTCCTCGTCGGGCGCGCAGCCCTCGCGGTAGATCGCATCCCCGGTGAAGAAGCGCGTGGGGCACAGCTCGGTGTTGTTGCGGCCCGGGTACATGGGTTGGTTGTCGCTGCCGCGGTTCAGGTCGATGACGATGCGGCTTTCCACGGGCACGATGAGGCTGGCGCCCATGTCCTTTGCAAAGGCGTAGAGGCGTTACAGCTGCCAGTCGGTGTCCTCCACCTCCAGCGCGCGCTCAAAC
>CAYSOD010000206.1:0-6957 GCA_964432385.1 uncultured Rubrivivax sp. | reverse complement strand
ACCCCGCACAGCGCCAGCGCCTGGGCCACGGAGCGGCGTTTCACGCCCTTGTTGACTTCGTCTTCCGAGATGTAGTGGAAGGTGGCCGCATAAGGCTCCAGCACCCGGAAGGGCGGCTTGGACTCGCGCAGCGGCCGCGTCACGAAGGGGTACTTCGTCTCGGTGAACACCTCCATGCCCACGGCACACACCTGCTTGGGGGGAGCGTTCCAACGGTCGGGGGGCAGCTTGGCGCTGACCCACTCCATCCCTGTTACCGCCCCGCCTTGGTTGTTGGCGAAGGCGGGCGAGGGCTGCAGCGAGCTGGCCGGCACCACAGCCTGGAAGCCGTTGCCCGTGAGCAGGAAGACGATCTGAACGGCCGCAATTGTGGTGCTCATGGGGCGTCATCATCCGCGAAGGGGCAGGGCGGCACCGATGACGATGAACAAACCTCCGCACACCTGGTTGAAGCGGTGACCCACGCGGTGCAGCCAGGGGCGCACGCGCGCGGCGGTGGCTGCGATGACGATCTCGGTGATGGACTCGATCACCGCAAAGGTACCAGCCATCACGGCGAACTGTCCCCAGGCGCTGCGGGTCGGGTCGATGAATTGCGGCAGGAAGGCTGCAAAGAACAGCACGCCCTTGGGGTTGGTGAGGGCAGCCAGAGCTCCTTGCCAGGCCATGGCCCCAGCCGCGAGCGAATTGGCGGCGGTGCCCTGCGCCGCCTCAGCGCCTGATGCTGCGGCTGATCCCGAGTCTGATCGCAGACCGGACGCCTGGCCCGATCCTGGGCCCGACCCACGACCTGCCCCAAGATCTGCCCCAAGACCTGCTCCCACGGGCGGCGAACGCCATACCTGCACGCCCAACCAGACCAGGTAGCCGCCGCCCACCCACTTCAGCGCCACCAGCCACAGCGCAGAGGTCTTGAGCAGCGCGCTGATGCCGAACAGCGACAGCCCGATCAACACCACAAAGCCCACCGCACCGCCGGCGATGGTGAACAGTGTGCGCCGCCAGCCGTACAACGCGCCGTGCGTCAAGGCCAGCAGGCTGTTGGGTCCGGGCGAAAGCGACAGCCCGGTGGTGGCCAGCAGGTAGACGAGCCAGGTCTGCAGGTCCATCAGGTGCGTGCGGCGTCTGGCAGCAAGGCAAAGCGTGGCACCTGGACGCCATGCACCTCCACCGTCTCCAGGAACATGCCGTGGGGCCGCACCCACATCCCGCTGTGGTTGTAGAGCGGCCGGTACAGCACCAGGGGCTCCAGCGTCTCGCTGTGGCGAACGACGCCCAGCACCTCGTACTCGCCGCCCTTGTAGTGGCGGTAGCGGCCTGGCGCCACGGCGGGCAGCGGCGGCAGGTCGTCGCTGGCGACGTGGGTGGGGGCGTTCATGCGGTTCCTCCAGAAGGGTTCCAACCGGTCAGCAGCGCCGACGCCACCATCGTGAAGCCGGCCAAGGACAACAGGCTCAGCACCACGCGGCGGAATTGTGCCGGGCTGAGCCCGGCGTACACGCGCGCGCCCAGCAGGGACGGGATGATGAGCGCGGGGATCACGACGGCCAGCTGCGGGACCATGGGCGCCGTCACCACGCCGGCCAGGAGGTAAGCCGCGGCCGTGACCGACAAGGCGGCGAGATTGAAGTTCTGCATCACCGAGCGCTGCTCGTCCTTGTCCATCTGCCGCAGCGTGCACCACAGCGATGGCACCAGCCCGCCAAAGCCGCCCATGGCCGTCATCACCCCACCCACCGCGCCAATGCCGACGTCCGCCAGCCTTCCGGCCTGTACCCGCGGCCAGCGGTCGGCCCACAGCATGGCGGGGCAGCCCAGGCTGAGGGCGGTACCGATGGCGAGCTTGAACGCGTCGGGGTCGAGCATCGGCAGGGCCCAGACTCCCAAGGGGATGCCCAGCGCGCCGCCCGCCAGAAACGGTACCAGCTTGGCCCCGTTCAGGCCCCGCCGTACTGAGAAGGCGGCCACGAGCTGGCCGGCCAGGCTGCCAAACACCACCATCACGGCCGCCACCTGTGGCGGCAGGCTCCAGACCCAGAAGGACATGGCCACCATGCCGAAAGCGAAGCCCGCTACTCCCTGCACAAATCCAGCGGCCACTGCGCCGCCCAGCAGCAGCCCGGTCTCGGGGCTCAAGGCACACCCATCAACGGCCCGATGCTGCGGCGGCCGCACGCCGCAGTTGCTCGAACCTGTCCATCAGATCGGCGCCCGGGCATACGGTCTGGGTGGAATGGTGGCGGTGGGCCCCGATGCGGGCGGCGCTCAGGCCGTGGACCTGGAGCAGGTGGGCCAGCAGTTGCACGGTGCTGTCCCACTGGCGTGGGGTGACGGCCTGCTCCTCGAAGTTGCCCAGCAGCATCACCTGCAGGTGGCCCTGGGTGTCGTACTCGGTGTTCGTGTCGCCGGCGATGGCCGGCGAGCGGCCTGCGTAGATGGTGCCGTCCGGGCCGATGACGTAGTGGTAGGGCACATCCGTCCAGCCCTTGGCCGCGCGCGACCACTGCTGCAGCCGGCGCAGATAGGCCGGCACATCAGCGCCGTGGTGCCAGAACTCGCCCTGGTGATGGACCGTGAGTTGCGTGACCTGATGGGCCCGCCCGGCCTGCGTGGTGGGCGTGGACCCCCAAGCGCTGCCCGCCACGATGACGGGCGCGGCGGTGACGGGGACCGTCGCCTCCCCCGAGCCCGCTTGCGCGGCACTCGCGAGGGGTGCCAGGAGGAGCATCAGCCCCCACAGGGTCAGTGCCGTCAGGCAAGCTCGCGATACCTGGCCTTTCAGCCATCTGGGCTCTGTCGCCTCTGCGATCCCCGGTGGAGCTCCCAAGCCGCGGCAGGTCTCTGGGCACGGCAGGTGAACAGCAAACATGCCGGGCAGTTCCAAGGCGGCGAGGCAAAGCGGGTGCATGGGGCGATGTTACGGGGGGCCAAGGCATTGCCGGCGGGGCCCGGTTACGCTGTTGGTTGGATGCATTTGACGACGCAAGACACTGCGCGACTCCCATGACCCACCCCTTCGATGCTGCGCTGGGCCTGCAACCTGCGGACGAGCACCGCTTCACAGGCAGCACCAGTCCGGCCTACGCCAACATGGTCGGCCCCTATGGCGGCATGACGGCGGCGCAGTTGCTGCACGCCGCGCTGCAGCACCCGGCCCGTCTGGGTGACCCCGTGTCGCTGACGGTGAACTACGCTGCCCCAGTGGCTGACGGCGGTTTCGAGGTGGAGGCCCGGCCGCTGCGCACCAACCGCTCCACCCAGCATTGGCTGCTGCTGATGACACAGGGCGGCGAGGTGGTGGCCAGCGGCACGGCCTTGCTGGCGGTGCGGCGCCCGACCTGGAGTGCGCCCGAGGCGGTGATGCCCGAGGCGATGCCCGCATTCGACAGCCTTCAGAAGCGGCCCACCCAGGGCTACCCCGCCTGGGTCTCCCGCTACGACATGCGCTTTGTCTGTGGCGGCATGGGGGCTGACTTCGACGGTGTGGAACAGCCCGACTCGCTCACCCGGCTGTGGTTGCGCGACGAACCGCCGCGCCTGCTGGACTTCGTGTCCCTGGCCGCCGCCTGCGACTGCTTTGCGCCGCGGCTCTGGGTGCGGCGCCACCAGCGCAGCCCCGCCGGCACCGTCACCATGACCGTGTACTTCCATGCGGATGCGGCCCTGCTGGCTGCGCAGGGTGAACGCCCCCTGTTCGGCCAGGCCCGCGCCCAGGTACTGCGCGACGGCTACTGCGACCAGCTGGGCGAGATCTGGAGTGCCGACGGCCAGTTGTTGGCCAGCACGCAACAGGTGCAGTACTACAAGACGTGAGCTTAGGGCCCTTCGGCATCGGGTCGATGGCGCATCACCTCAATTGACGTCCTTTTCGGAGCCTGGAGATTGCCGTGGAGCGGCTTTGCGCTGCAAGTGGTTCTCTCACGACGCGAACCCCTCTACATTCAAGGAGGCGATGGGGGCGAAGTGCTTGACGTTGCCTGTGAGCAGCGGGATGTCATGCTCCAAAGCGGTGGCGGCGATCAGGGCATCGCCCATCTGCAGACCGTGACTCAGTGTCATGACTTCCATCAAATCCGTCGCCCGGCGGGTGATGGTTTCTGTGATTGGCAAGATTTCTGCCCGGCGGCGTTGAAGCATCTTTTGCACGGCCAGCATCTCAGCCCTGTTACGCATACCTTGCAACAGCTCAAGGTAGCTCACGGCCGAGATGGCAAGGGACGTCAAGCCGTCCAGCCGCTGAGCGGCTCGTGGGTTGCCCCGTAGATGCCAGATCAGGACATCGGTGTCGACCAACATCAGGGCTGTTCTTTGTGTGAGCCGTCGCTACTGAAGCGTGGCGAGCGAACGCGCTGCAAGTACGCCTCCACATCGGCTACATCCTGGCGGTCACGCCATATGCCGAAGGCCGGATCGTCTGTAACGTATCCATCCGCGCGCTCCGCGCCTGGTGCGTTCGCGGGCTCCTCCTCGATGCGCACTGTTACCTTCGCATCGGCTGTCGACGGCATGCCGGTGCCCAGCTTCTCGCGCCAAGCCTGCGGCAACTCGGCCAGCGGCACATGTTCGATCACGATGGCGTTCATGTGGCTCCTTATGGGCAGCGAGGGTGATTGGAGGTGACGAACACCAGACGGTCCTTCGTCATGTCGATTGGGTCGGCGACCTTATCGGTAAGCAAGAAGCGTCGTTGGAGGTTACCTCACAGCGAAGCGCCGTGAGTCGTTGGACTTCAAGGAGCGTCCGGCCGGTCGCGCTCGACCGGGGCCAGATACCCGTCCAGGGTCTGGCCGTGAACCGGTTTGCACATTTCCCCGACCCTCAGTAATCCAGCACCAATGCCGCCTTGGGCGGCACACCGATGCCCAGCAGCTCGAAGTTGCCGCGGCCGCTGGCGGCAGTGAGCAGGCCCAGGACCCGGCCTGGTTCCGGGCCGACCATGTCCCAGGTGAAGCGCCAGGTCCAGTTGGCGCCGCCCAGCGTGCCAGGGGTGTTCATCCGGTGCTCGCTGCCCAGGCCCAGCACGTCCTGCAGCGGAAAGACGGCCAGGTTGGCCACCGAGTTGAGCGCCGCGCGGATCATGGCCCAGTGCACGTCGTGCGCACCGCAGGCCAGGTAGGTGCCGGCATAGCGCCGCTCCTTCTCCGCTGTCTGGTCCCACCAGCCACGCGCGGTGTCGTTGTCGTGCGTGCCGGTGTAGACCACGACGTTCTTCGGGTAGTTGTGCGGCAGGAACTCGTGCTCGCCGTCGCCACCAAAGGCGAACTGCAGGATCTTCATGCCAGGGAAGCCGCAGCCGTCGCGCAGCGCGTGCACGTCAGGCGTGATGAAGCCCAGGTCTTCGGCAATGATGGGCAGTTCACCGAGCTCGCGCGCGATGGCGTCGAACAGCGCCTGGCCCGGGCCCTTGACCCAGCGGCCGGTCTTGGCGTCCGGGCTGCTGGCCGGGATCTCCCAGTAGCCAGCAAAGCCGCGGAAGTGGTCAATGCGAAAGACATCGGCCTGGTGCAGGGCGCGCTGCACGCGCGCGGTCCACCACGCGAAGCCTTCAGCTTCCATGCGGTCCCAGCGGTACAACGGGTTGCCCCAGCGCTGGCCCAGGGGGCCCAGGTCGTCGGGCGGTACGCCGGCCACCACGGTGGGCTGGTGGTGCTGGTCCAGCAGGTACAGGTCGGGGCGCGCCCAGCAGTCGGCGCTGTGGTGGGCGATGAAGATGGGCAGGTCGCCCATGATGGCGATGCCGCGGTCGTTGCAGTAGCGTTTCAGCGCGGCGCACTGCACGTCGAAGCACCACTGCACGAACTGCCAGAACGTGATCTCGTCAGCGTGCGCCTTGCGCGCGGCCTTGAGCGCGGGCTTCTTGCGCGAGGCCAGGGCTTCGTCCCAGAGCCACCAGGGCTGGCCGCCATGCGCGCTTTCCAGCGCCATGAACAGGCTGTAGTCGTCCAGCCAGCTGGCTTGCGCCTCGCACCACTGGGCAAAGGCCTCGCGGTCTTCGTGCGTGGCGTGGGCGAGGAAGCCGGCGCAGGCGGCGCGCAACTGGCTCAGTCGCCACGGCACCACGCGGCCGAACTCGACATGGTGGGCGTCAAAACCGCCTGCGGGCAGGGCCGGCGCGGCCAGCCAGCCACGCTGCACCAGCGGCTCCAGCGCCACCATCAGCGGGCTGCCGGCAAAGGCACTCACGCTCTGGTAGGGCGAGTCGCCGGGGCCGATGGGCGTGGTGGGGAGCCACTGCCAGATCTTCTGGCCGCAGGCCTGCAGCCAGTCGGCGAAGTGATAGGCCTCGGGGCCGAAGTCGCCGATGCCGTGGGCACCGGGCAGGGAGGTGATGTGCAGCAGGACGCCGCTGGTGCGTTGGTGCAGGTTCATGGGGCTGGTGAGTACATGGGGGCCGTGAGAGGGAAGAGCGAGCCTTGCAGTCCGTTCGGGGCTCAATCCAGTGACTTCAGCACCACCAGGCCGTGTGCCGGCACGCTCAAGGGCGCCGGTCGGGCAGGTGCTGGGCCCTGGGGTGTCTGGCCACTGGAGTCCAGGCACACTGACCAGCGCCCCGCAGGCAAGGTGAAGGCCATGTCCACCGGTTCAGGGTTGAAGGCGATGATCAACGCCCGCTCCCCATCGATGCGGCAGGCAAAGGCGTGCTGGCCACCGTCGTGCCAGTCGTGCACGTGCATTTCAGTGCCGCTCGGTGTGAACCAGGCCAGGGTCCGCTCGCCTGGCGTGACGCTCGAAGGCCGGAACCACTGGTCATGGCGCAGGCCCGGCTCGGCCTGGCGCAGGGCCAGCACCTGGGCCACGTAGTCGCGCAAGCCCGTGTCGGCCTGGGCCCAGTTCAGCCAGCCCACTTGGTTGTCCTGGCAATACGCGTTGTTGTTGCCGCCCTGGGTGTGGCCCATCTCGTCGCCAGCGCACAACATGGGCGTGCCCTGGGCCAGCAGCAGCGTGGCCAGCAGGGCG